>NZ_JBFUKN010000007.1:0-113215 GCF_056400845.1 Mycobacterium sp. P4_H6
GTCTTTGGCCGCCGGGATGCTCACCGCACAGATTCTAAGCGGAGTCGTCGAGATCCGTACCATGACTTCGATGGAGACCTACCAGCGAGCCGACCCGCTCATCGGCACCGCGCTGGAGGGCCGCTACCGCGTCGACGCCGTGATCGCCACCGGCGGCATGTCGACGGTGTACCGCGGCCTGGACACCCGGCTGGACCGGCCCGTCGCGCTCAAGGTGATGGACTCCCGCTATTCCGGTGACGTCCAGTTCCTCACCCGCTTCCAGCGCGAGGCCAAGGCGGTGGCCCGGTTGAAGGGCGACGGGCTGGTCGCGGTGTACGACCAGGGCGGCGGATCCCCCGGCGACGAGCCGCCGTTTCTGGTCATGGAACTGGTCGACGGGGGCACCCTGCGTGAGCTGCTGCGCGAACGCGGGCCGATGCCGCCGCACGCGGTCGCCGCGGTCCTGACGCCGATCTGCCGCGGCCTGGCCGTCGCACACGCCGCGGGGCTGGTGCACCGCGATGTGAAGCCGGAAAACGTCCTGATCTCCGACGACGGCGAGGTCAAGATCGCCGATTTCGGCCTGGTGCGCGCCGTCGCCGAGGCCGGGATCACCTCGACCAGCGTCATCCTGGGCACTGCCGCCTACCTGTCCCCCGAACAGGTCGGCTCCGGCGATTCGGACCCGCGCAGCGATGTGTACGCCGTGGGCATCCTGGCCTACGAACTGCTCACCGGGCGCACCCCGTTCACCGGGGATACCGCGCTGTCGGTGGCCTACCAGCGCATGGACAACGATGTGCCGCCGCCGAGTTCGGCGATCGCCGGGGTGCCCGCACAGTTCGACGCGCTGATCGGCCGGGCCACCGATCGTGATCCGGCCGCCCGGTTCGCCGACGCCGCCGAGCTGGGCGCCGCACTGGCCGAGGTGATCGACGAACTGGGGCTGCCCGCATTCCGGGTCCCCGCGCCCACCCAGTCGGCCCAGCACCGCGCCGCCACCGCTTTTCACAGCCGGGTCCTGCAGGACCCGGCCACCGCAGCCGTGCGCCCGCCGGACCCGCGCCGCGACACCCGGGTCTTCACCCCGGCCGAACTGCCGCTACCGCCCGAACCATTGCAGGACGAGCCCGAATATCAGCCCATCTCAGGGCAATTCGCCGGTATCGAACTCGAGCAGTTCCACTGGGCCCGGCAGCGCAGCAAGCGGGTGCTGGCGGCCTGGGTGGTCATCGTGCTCATCCTGGCCGGACTGCTGGCGATGGGCGCCTGGACGCTGGGCAACAATCTGCCCACTCTGATCTGACCCCGGGTCGCTGCGCTCCTACCCGCCGGATGATGTGAGGGGTCAGCCGCGCAGCATCTCCGCGACCAGGAACGCCAGCTCCAGAGACTGCTGGGTGTTCAGCCGCGGATCGCAGGCCGTCTCGTAGCGGCCGGCCAGATCGGAATCGGAGATGTCCTGTGCGCCACCGAGACATTCGGTGACGTTCTCACCGGTGATCTCGACGTGGATGCCGCCCGGATGGGTGCCCAGCGCGTGGTGCACCTCGAAGAATCCCTGCACCTCGTCGACGATGCGGTCGAAGTGCCGGGTCTTGTAGCCGGTCGACGATTCGTGGGTGTTGCCGTGCATCGGGTCGCATTGCCAGATCACCTGGTGCCCGGAGGCCTGCACCTTCTCGATGATGGGCGGCAGCACGTCGCGCACCTTGCTGTTGCCCATCCGGCTGATCAAGGTCAGGCGACCCGGTTCGTTGCGCGGGTCCAGCCGTTCCACGTACTCGACGGCCAGCTCCGGTGAGGTGGTCGGGCCGATCTTGATACCGATCGGGTTCGAGATCACCTCGGCCAGCGCCACATGGGCGCCGTCGATCTGACGGGTGCGCTCACCGATCCAGAGGTAGTGCGCGGACAGGTCGTAGAGCTTGGGCTCGTCGGTCGAGTCCGGCGCGGCACCGGAATCCATCCGCAGCATCGCGCGCTCGTAGTCGAGCACCAACGCCTCATGGCTGGCGTAGATCTCGGCGGTGTCCAGGTTGCGGTCGTTGACCCCGCAGGCCGTCATGAAGCGCAATCCGCGGTCGATCTCACCGGCCAGCGCCTCGTAGCGGGCCCCGGCGGGTGAGGTGCGCACGAACTCGCGGTTCCAGTCGTGCACCGCCTGCAGCGAGGCCATGCCCGAGGAGGTCAGTGCGCGCACCAAATTCATCGCCGCGCTGGCATTCGCGTACGCGCGTACCAGTCGGGACGCGTCGTGCTGGCGCACGGCGTCATCGGGGGCGAACCCGTTGATCATGTCGCCGCGGTAGGACTTCAGGCCCAGCGCGTCGGTGTCCGAGGAACGCGGTTTGGCGTACTGGCCCGCGATGCGGGCCACCTTGACCACCGGCATGCTGGCGCCGTAGGTCAGCACCACCGCCATCTGCAGCAGGGTGCGGATGTTGGCGCGGATGTGCGGCTCGGTGTTGTCCACGAACGTCTCGGCGCAGTCGCCGCCCTGCAGCAGGAACGCCTCACCCCGGGCGACGGCGGCCAGCTGGGTCTTGRGCTTCTCGACCTCCGAGGGCACGGTCACCGGCGGGACGCTCTCCAGCACGGTGCGCATCGCCTTGGCCTGACCGGGATCCCAGCTGGGCTGTTGCAGCGCCGGCTTGGCCAGTGCGGAATCGAGGCGCTGGCGCAGGTCCTCGGGCAGCGGCGGAAGCGCGGGCAGCTGGTCGATGGGCACGTCGACGGTCCAGTTCACCGCTCCATGGTAGCCATCAGCGACCGGCGGCCCACCGGGCGTAGTCGTCCTCGTTCTCGGTCATGATCTGGAAGCGCCGCAGGTTGTGCTTGGCGTCGACCAGTGCGTCGTGGGTGTCGCGGGGGCGCGGTGGCATCCGCGGGCTGCCGCGCTCCTCCCAGTACTGCCGCAGCTCCCGGGTGAACCGGGGGATCTGCGGCGGCAGGCTGGTCATCGGCCCCCACAGTTGGCACAGCACCACATGGTCATATGCCGCCACCCAGGCCCACAGTTCGATCGCCTCGTCACCGTCGATGCCGAAGAACTCCTCCAGGTCCTCCCGGATCTGCCTGCGTGAGCGCCACAGTTGCGATGACGGCGGCGGGAGTTTCGGCAGCACATGGGTGCGGACCCATTTGCCCGCCTGCTCCGGCGGGAATTCGTTTGACACTGCGTAGTATTCGCGGCCGTCCTCGGCGGCCACCCCGATCGAGATGAGCTCGATGGTGCGACCGTTGTCGATGAACTCGGTGTCGTAGAAAAAGCGCATGTCTCAAGCAACTCCCTGGCTGGGGGCGGGCGCCGGCGCGGCGTGGATCTCGCGGTCCAGTTCCTCGTTGACCTTGGCATCGTCCGGGAAGTGCGGCTCGCCCGCGACCACGTGCTGCACCCACAATTTCGCCTGAACCACCGGCCGGCGCAACCTGCGTTCCCGTTCCAGCGCTGTGTGCATCCTGCGGGGTCGCGTCGTATAACGCCAGCGGGCCCACGGCGCGTGCGGGCGGGAGAGCCGGATGGCACCGACGAACAGCAGCGGGGTGATGAACATGCCCACCAGACCCGTCCACACCTTGCCCTTGAGCAGCACCACCACCGCCAGCGCCAGCGTCAGCACCGCCAGCACGACGACCAGGGCCCTGGCCGCCAGGGTGTCATCGGCGCGCCAGATGTTGATGTCGAAGAAGGACAGCGGGTTGAAGCCGAGGATCAGCAGGCCCGCGACGGCGATCGCGACGAACACCGCGTCCACCGAGGTGCGACCGTCCTCGGCCCAGTACACGTCCTGCAGGTGCAGGATGAGTGCGAACTCGTCGAGCACCAGCGCCGCCCCGACACCGAAAAAGATTGCGGCGACCGTGAACTCCGCGACTCCCCCGCTGACCGCCAGCGTCACCATGGCCACCCCGGACACCATCACCAGCACGACGCCGATCACCACGTGGTGCAGGTGAACGCCACCACCGACGGACATGTTGCGCGGTTGCCACCATTTGCGCGGCGCGTCGGTACCGGGGTGGCTGCGGATGTAACGGACGATGAGACGCGTCACGAAGAACGTCAGGATGAATGCGATCAGGCAGCACAGTAGTGGCAGGCGGTCCCCGGTGATGAAGTCCAGCTGGACGTTCAGATGCACGGTCGAGAAGATACGCCGGTCGGCACCCACTCCGGGCCATCGGCCACCGTGTGCCGTCCATCGCGTCGCCGGCCCCCGATAGGCTGGTCGGCGAAATGAGGAATCGGTGGACGCCCGTCGGGCCTGCTGGGCGGCTGTCCATACTGTGGCGGCTTTTCCAGCTGGCGACTCTGGCGATGCTCGGTTGGGCCGGTTGGCGCCTGCTCGGTCACGCCATCTACCGCATCGATATCGACGTGTACCGGATGGGCGGGCGGGCCTGGCTGGACGGCACGGAGCTCTACAACGACGCCACCGTCTTCCAGACCCAGGCCGGGCTCGATCTCCCGTTCACCTACCCGCCGCTGGCCGCCGCCGCGTTCTCCCCGTTCGCGTGGCTGTCGCTGCCCGCGGCCAGTGCCGCGATCACGCTGACCACGCTGGTGCTGCTGATCGTCTCCACCCATATCGTGCTGACCCGCCTGCAGGTGTGGGAGCACTCGTCGCTGCGGGCCCCGGCCTGGGCGCGCCGCGGCTGGCTGGCCGCCGCACTGGTGGCGCCGGCGGTGGTCTTCGTCGAACCCATCCGGGCCAACTTCGAGTTCGGCCAGATCAACGTGGTGCTGATGACGCTGGTGATCGCCGACTGCGTGCCGCGCCGCACCCCGTGGCCGCGCGGACTGCTGCTGGGGCTGGCCATCGCGGTCAAGCTGACCCCGGCGGTCTTCCTGCTGTACTTCCTGCTGCGCCGCGATGTGCGCGCGCTGCTGATGACCACGGCGTCGGCGGTGGCGGCCACCCTGCTCGGGTTCGCCCTGGCCTGGCGCGACTCGTGGGTGTACTGGACCGAGACGCTGCGCGACACCGACCGCATCGGGTCCGCCACGCTGAACACGAACCAGAACATCTCCGGCATGCTGGCCCGGCTCGGCGCCGGCGAGGATGCGCGCTTCGCACTGTGGGTGGTGCTGTGCTTCGCGGTGCTGGGTCTGACCGTCTGGGCGGTGCTGCGGCTGCTGCGTGCCGGTGCCGACAGCGATGAGGCGGTGCTGGCGGTGATCTGCGTGGCCATGTTCGGCCTCATGGTGTCCCCGGTGTCGTGGTCACATCACTGGGTGTGGGCGCTGCCCACCGTGGTGGTCACCGTGGTGGTCGGGCTGCGCCGGCACCACCTGCCTTTGACGCTGATCGGGCTGGCCGGCCTGGCGCTGACGATCTGGACGCCGATCACCCTGATGCCCGAGCACCAGGAGACCGCGGCCTCGCTGTGGCGGCGACTGGCCGGTGGGTCCTATCTGTGGTGGGCGCTGGCGGTGATCGTCGCGGCGGGCACGGTGCCCGCGTCCCGGGCCACGGTCGCAGGCGAACAGCCCGCTGACCCGCTGCCCGCGGCGAAGACGACCTAGCCGGCCTTCGCGGTGACCGCGGCCGGGGCCTTGGCCTCTTCGGCCTGCAGTTTGAGATCGGCGGCGTACAGATCCACGTACTCCTGACCGCCGAGGCGCATCAGCTCGTACATGACCTCGTCGATGACGGCGCGCTCGATGAACCGGTTGCCGGCCAGCCCCTCGAACCGGCTGAAATCCATCGGCTTGCCGAACCGGACCTCGACGCGGCCGAAGTGCCACATCTTGCTGCCCGGCGGGTTGACGACGTCGGTTCCGATCATCGCGACGGGAATGACCGGGATGCCGCTCTCCAGGGCGACGCGGGCCAGGCCGGTCTTGCCCTTGTACAGCCGGCCGTCCGGTGAGCGGGTGCCCTCGGGGTACATCCCGAGCAGCTTGCCCTCACCGAGGATTCGCTGTGCCGTCGTCAGCGCAGCGTGCGCGGAGTCGGCATCGGTGCGGTCGATCGGCACCTGGCCGGTCGAGGAGTAGAAGAACTTGGTCAGCTTGCCCTTGAGGCCGGTGCCGGTGAAGTACTCGGCCTTAGCCAGGAAGGTGATGCGACGCTTCAGTACCAGGGGCAGGTAGAAGCTGTCCGCGACGGCCAGGTGATTACTGGCCAGGATCACCGCTCCGGAGTCCGGAACATACTCCAGGCCTTGCACTTTCGGCCGGCCCAACAGGGACAGCAACGGGCCCATCAAGATGTACTTGTAGAACCAGAAAAACATGGACCCTCCTGCAACGGCGCCTGACTCCGAGACCGGGCCGGACGGGGTCAACTGTACCCAGCGTCGGTGAGTGCGACCACACGGTGAGCCGTCAGTCGTCCAACGTCACAGGGATCTGCTCGTAGCGGCTGAATCCGTTGGGCCCTCGATCGCCGTCGGCGGGCGGCGGTGGAGGTGGAGGCGGCTCCTGGTCGCCGACCATCGCGCGGACCACCGTCAGCAGCGCCACGCTGTGCTCGGCGATCACCGACAGCAGCGGATGTTGTTCGCCGTTCACCAGCGCGGCCAGCGCGCAGACCGGGCACCACACCTGCTGGCACGGACCGGGTCCGGCGCCTTCGGCACTGGCGCGGGCGGCCGCCAGCCGCACCGCAGGATCGAGTTTGTCCAGGATGGCCTGGGCGAGTTGGCGCAGTTCCGGCGGGATGTCCGAGTGCTCGCTCACTTCGGCCACACCTCCGAATTCGGCTTGAAACGTACCGTCAACTCCCCGCCCCGGAACTGTGCGCCGATCACGACGCAGCGCCGCAGTACCGAGGCCAACCGCACCCGTCGCCGCATCCCGCCGGAGCCGATGATGAGGTCGTCGTCGACCCGGCCGAGTGTCAGCGCACCGGGGTCGACCTGCGGCAACTCTAACCGCATCCGATACACCGCATCGAGGCCGGTTCCGGATTCGCGGTCCACCACGGGGCGCAGCGGTCCGGGCGGCGGCGAGCCGTCGCGCAGCCGGGCGGCATCCAGGAGTTCACCGAGCGCCTTGGGCCCGATCGGCTCCCCCGCCAGGTGCGGCACCAGCACCAGCTTCACGTCGCCGATGGCCGTGTCCAGCTCATCGAGCACCACCTGTTGCTCGGCGATGCGCTCGGAGTACCAGTCGAATGCGGGGTGCGCCGGAAGGTTGCGGTACTCGAACGAATCATCTTGTACCAGAATCTGGTTGACCAGCAGCTCGGCCACCCGTACACCCATCAGCGCGAGGGAACCGAGGGTGCGGGCGGCCTCGGCGGCGACCACCCGTTCGGCGGTGAGTACCAGGTGCGCGCTCACCCGCGAGGCGTCGGCGAGCAGGGCCGTCAGGCTCTCGGTGCCGCCGGCGACACGTTCCAGCAGGGTGACCGCGGCGGCCGAGGCAAGGTCGGCGGGCGGTTGGGCCAGCCGGCGGTGCCGGGGCCAGGCTCGCTCCAGATAGAGGCCGAAGGTGGCGGGCAGGGTGAGCATCCGCAGGGCGTCGGCGGTCGAGGCACAGTCCACCACCACGTGGTCCCACCGCCCAGAGTCGGCGAGCTCACCGACCTCGTGCAGCCCGAGCACCTCCTGGATACCGGGCAGCGCCGAAAGCTCTTCAGGGGCAACGGTTCCCAGATCGGACTGGGGGAACTTCTCCACCAGAATGCCGGCGATCTCACGCCAGCGGGTCTCCAGTAATGCCAGGGTGTCCAGCGCCAGCGCGTCGAGGAAGCCGCCTCCGCCGTCACCGGTCCCGGTGTCCAGGTCGGCCAGCACCCGGGTGGGCTCACGCCGACCGGTCGGGACGATGCTGACGCCGAGCACATCGCCGGTGGAATGCGCCTGGTCGGTGGACACGATGAGCACCCGCAGACCGCTGCGCGCGTCACGCACAGCGGTGGCGGTTGCCAACGTGGACTTGCCTACCCCACCCTTGCCGACGAACAGGCTGACCCGGGCGGGCACGGGTGAAAGCTCGGCACTCAGCTCACTGCACCTCGACTCGCTTCTTGAGATCCTTCAGCGCGGTGTCGGTCAACCGGCGTTCGGCCTTGCGCTTGAGCAGCCCGATCATCGGGATGACCAGGTCGACGGACAGCTCGTAGGTCACCTCGGTACCGGAACCCTTGGGAGACAACCGATACGCGCCTTGCAGCGCCTTCAACAGGGAGCTCGACACCAGGGTCCAGGTGACGGAATTACGGTCGGCGGGCCAGTCGTAGGACAGCACCATGGTGTCCTTGAGCACCGCGGCGTCCAGCACCAGCCGGGCCGTCTTCGGGTTGCCCGCGGCGTCGGTGTCGAGCACCTCGGTTTCCTTGTATTCGGCCACCCATTCCGGGTAGGAACCGATATCGGCGATCACGTCCATCACCGTCGAGGGATCAGCCTCGATGTAAATCGTCTGCGCCGTCTTTTCCGCCACGCCCAGAAATCTACCCTCACGCCAAGAGGCCCTGCGCTCCGTCGAGCGCCGGCCGCATCAGACCAGGCGGGAGACCCCTACCGGGCGCTGCGCCTCCAGCCGCGTCTTGATCTCGAAGGCCATCTTCTTGCCCGCCACCCGGCGGTGGTGGTTCAGCTTTGCCAGATCGAGCCGCGCGGGGTCACCGGCCGGCTCGGCATGCAGGAAGTAGTGCAGGATGACGCCGTCCATCATGGGCTGCAGCCAGACCTCCATGGTGCCGGTCAACCCGCCGGCCACGGTCCAGCGGTGACCTGCCGGACCGCGGTCCTCCACGACCGTGAGCCGCAGATCCGGCCACCAGCGCCGCCAGCCGGCCGGGTCCGCGACCGCCCGCCCGACGTCGGCCGGGTCGGCGCACACAAAGGTCTCATCGGCGATCTGCACGCTGTTCATCGCCCACTAGCTTCACATACCGGACGGCAGCACTGTGACCTAGCCGACGTGCTGCCATTAGGCTTACTCGCCAGTAACCCGTAACCAGGACCCGAGGGGCCAAGATCGTGCGTGAGTTCACCGTTCCGGCGTCGTTTGAGATCGCCGAGTATGACACCGTCGTCAGCTCGGTCTATGCACATGAACGCGAGGATCCCGACCATGTGATCTTCCAGCGTCTGGTCGACGGCGCCTGGACCGATGTCACCTGCGCCCAGGCGGCCGCCCAGATCCGTTCGGCGGCTTTGGGTTTGATCGCCCAGGGCGTCCAGGCCGGCGACCGGGTCGCCATCCTGTCGGCCACCCGCTACGAATGGCCGATCATCGACTTCGCGATCCTGTCCATCGGCGCGGTCACCGTGCCGATCTATGAGACGTCGGCGCCCGAACAGATCCGGCACGTGCTCAACGATTCGGGTGCGGTGCTGGTGATCGCCGAGACCGATGCCCATGCCGACCGGGTGGAGCAGCTGGCCGACCAGCTGCCCGAGGTGCGCGCGGTGCTGCGCATCGAGAGCAGCACCACCGAGGCCGCCCTCGACGTGCTGGCCAAGGCCGGGCAGTCCGAGGACGCCGCCGCGGTCGATGCCCGCGTGGCGGCGATCAAGGCAGACGATCCCGCGACGCTGATCTACACCTCGGGCACCACCGGCCTGCCCAAGGGCTGCCAGCTCACCCACTCCAACCTGCTCTACGAGATCCGCGGCGCCAAGGCGGCCTTCCCGACGCTGCTGCGCAAGGGTGAGCGGTTGCTGGTGTTCCTGCCGCTGGCACACGTGCTGGCCCGGGCGATCACCATCGGCGCGTTCGCCAACAAGGTGGCACTGGGCTTCACCAGCGACATCAAGAACCTCGTGCCCGCGCTCGGGGTGTTCAAGCCGACGCTGGTGGTCTCGGTGCCCCGGGTGTTCGAGAAGGTCTACAACACCGCCGAGCAGAACGCACGCAACGACGGCAAGGGCCGCATCTTCGAGATCGCCGCCAACACCGCCATCGAGTTCAGCCAGGCTCAGGACGGCAACGGGCCGGGGCTGGTCCTGAAGCTCAAGCACGCGCTGTTCGACAGGCTGGTCTACGGCAAGCTGCGGGCCGCGCTCGGCGGCAACTGCCGCGCCGCGATCTCCGGCGGCGCGCCGCTGGGTGCCCGGCTCGGGCACTTCTACCGCGGTGTCGGGCTGACCATCTACGAGGGCTATGGACTGACCGAGAGCAGCGCCGCGGTCACCGCCAACCAGGTGGGCGCGGTCAAGGTCGGCTCGGTCGGGAAGTTGTTGCCCGGCAACAGCATGCGGCTGGCCGACGATGACGAGCTGCTGCTGCGCGGCGGCGTGGTGTTCGGCGGCTACTGGCGCAACGAGGAGGCCAGCGCGGCGGCGTTCACCGACGGCTGGTTCCACACCGGTGACCTCGGCGCGATCGACGCGGACGGCTTCCTGACGATCATCGGCCGCAAGAAGGAGATCATCGTCACCGCCGGCGGCAAGAACGTCGCCCCGGCAGTGCTGGAAGACCGGCTGCGCGCGCACCCGCTGATCAGCCAGGCGATGGCGGTCGGCGACGCGCAGCCGTTCATCGCGGCGCTGATCACCATCGATCCGGAGGCCTTCGTCGGCTGGAAGCAGCGCAACGGTAAGGCCGAGTCGGCGTCGGTGGCGGATCTGGCCGAGGACCCGGACCTGAAGGGCGAGGTCGAACTGGCGGTCAAGGACGCCAACCAGGCGGTGTCCAAGGCCGAGGCCATCCGCACGTTCCGGATCCTGCCGGTCGACTTCACCGAGGACACCGGCGAACTCACCCCGACGCTGAAGGTCAAGCGCAAGGTGGTCGCGGAGAAGTTCGCCGATCAGATCGCGGCGATCTACGCCTGACTGCCTAGCCCCCGAGCAGCCGCTGCAGTCGCGCACCCTGGGTGCGCCACTGCCAGCTCTGCACGACCCAGTCCCGCCCCGCCGCCCCCATCCGGGCGGCGGTGGCCGGGTCGGCGAGCAGATCGCTGACGGCGGTGGCGATGGCATCCACGTCGGTGCCGTCGACCACCCAGCCGGTCTCACCGTCGCGCACCGTCTCCGGGGCGCCGCCGGAGCGGCCCGCCACCACCGGCACGCCGCACGCCGAGGCCTCCAGGAACACGATGCCCAGGCCCTCGACGTCCAGACCCGCGCCGCGGGTGCGGCACGGCATCGCGAACACGTCGGCCATCGCGTGATGGGCCGGTAGTTCCTCGCCGGGGACGCCGCCGGTGAACAGCACGTCGTCGGCGACGCCCGCGCGCTGCGCGAGTTTCTCCAGATCCTCCCGGTACGGTCCGCCGCCGACGATCACCAGCGCGGCGCCGGGCACCCGCGCACGGATCTGACCGAACGCGCGGATCAACATGTCCTGCCCCTTGCGCGGCACCAGCCGGGACAGGCACACCACCACCGGCCGGTCCCCCAGCTCGTAGCGGGCCCGCAGCCGCGCACGCGACACCGAATCGGGGGCGAAGCGGTCGATGTCGACCCCGGGTGAGAGCCGCTCCAGGCAGGCCCGCGGGCCGAAGGCCGCGGCGAACCGGCCCCGGGTGTAACCGCTGACGTAGGTGACGACGTCGGCATCGTCGCCGATGCGGCGCAGCGCATTTCGCGCCAGCGGCAGCATCGACCAGCCGACCTCGTGGCCGTGCGTGCTGGCCACCACCCGGGACGCCCCGGCGCTGCGGGCCAACGGCGACAGCAGGGCCAGCGGCGCCGCCGCGCCGAACCACACCGTCTCGACATCGTGCTCGGCGATCAGGGCACGCATCCGGTTGGCGACCGTCGGCTCGGGCAGCATCAGGGTGGTGGGGTGGCGCACCACCCGGTAACCGGCACGTTCGTCATATTCCGGGGCACCCTTCCACTTGGGCGCGTACACGGTCAGCTCGTGGCCACCCGCCGCGGTCAGTTCGCCGACGAAGGCCTCCAGGTAGGACTGGATGCCGCCGCGGCGCGGGGGAAAGTCATTGGTCACCAACAGGACCCGGGTCATCGTTCTCCTAGCTACCGGCTGACAACGCGATCGGTCATCCACTGGCGCCACTGCGCCAGCACCGCATCGAGGTCCTCGTGCAGTGTCTCGCGGACGGCGGTGGGCGGGTCGGGATGCCCGGGTCCGCAGGCGCGCACGTACAGCGCTCGCAGCGTCTCCTGCTTGTACCGCTCGGCCACGAAGCGGCTGAACCACCAGGCCCGGTCGTAGGCCAGCGAGCGGCCCGCGCCCTCGGTCTGCAGATCGGCGTCCGTGGGCAATTGGGCGAGTTCCTCGGCCTGCTCGCGGGCGGGCCAGCCGGCCGCCGGCCGGCTCACGTAATCGGCGACGCCCTCGGTGACCCACAGCGGCGCGTCGGCGACGGTGTGCGGGCGGGCCGCGTAGTGGAACAGTTCGTGGCGCACCACGATCCGCAGGGCATCGTCACTCATCCCCGATGCGCCCGGGGCAAACACCATTCCGTCGGCGGTGGTGGCTGCCGCGATATCGGGACTGCCGTGGGCGAATACGCGGAACTGTTCATCGGATTCGGTCACCACGACCACGATCTCGCGGGGCCAGTCCGGTCCCCAGAACCCGGTGACGGCGGCCGCTGCGCCGGGCAGTTCGGCCGCGATCCGGTCGATCATCGGCGCGCTGCGCTCACCGCCGAGGCCGCGCAGTTGTGCGGTGCGCCCGTCGGGCAGCGAGATGCCGGTCGTGGTGGCAGTGCTCGATGTCGAACTCTGTGGCGACGGCGCGGACGGCGACTCGTACTGGCAACCCGACAGCAGGACCGCGGCGATGAGCGCGGCGGAGCCGAGGGCTCTCAGCCCCTCAGTACCGACGGACGCTTCAGTACCGACGGACGTTGTAGATCGGCGCGTTGTTGACCGGGGCGACCACCACGGGCTTACCGAAGGTCGAGGCATGCACCATCATGCCATCGCCGATGTAGATACCGACGTGCGAAGCATCCGAGTAATAGGAGACGACGTCACCGGGCTGCATCTGGTCGGTGGAGACCGCCTGGCCACCGGCGGCCTGCGCATAGCTGGAGTGCGGCAGGGAGATTCCGGCCTGCTGGAAGGCCCACTTCACCAGACCGGAGCAGTCGAACGCGCCGGGGCCTTCGGCGCCCCACGAGTAGGGCGAACCGATCCGGGTCAGTGCGGCCTGCATGGCCACCGCGGCCGTGCCGGAGCCGGCGCCGGGCGCCGCCTCGGGCGGGGCGACATCACCGGGCGGGATGCCCTCGGGCGGGGCGGCCAGCACACCGGGATCGTTGTTCGGCAACGCCTCGGGGGCCGGCGCCGGGACCGCGGCGGGCACCGGTGGGATGGCGGCCAGCGCCTCGCGCTGGGCCGGGGTCAGCACCTCGTACTGCGACTTGACGACGGCGATCTCGACCTGCAGCTTGCTTTGCTTGGATTGCAGGTCCGCGCGTACCGCGGCGGCCTGCTCGGCGGCGGTCTTGGCGTTGGCGGCGGACTGGGCCGAGGCCGATTCGGCCTGCGCGGCCCGCACGCTGGTGTTCCGGAAGTTCTGCATCTGCGCCGACATCTCGGTGGCCATCACGCGCTGCACGGCGAGCTGATCGATGAGCACCTGCGGGGAGCTCGCGGTGAGCATGGAATCCAGACCATCGGTGCGGCCGCCCATGTACTGCGCGGCGGCGATCTTGTCCACGGAGGTCTGGAACTTTGCGAGATCAGCCTTGGCGGCCTCGACCGCCGCGGTGTCGGCCGCGTGCTTCTGTTCGGCGGCGCGCTGCGCGACCAGCTTGGTATCGAGATCGAGCTGGGCGGCGTGCATGTTCTCGGTGGCGATCTCAGCCTGATGCGACAGCTCATTGAGCTTTGCCAGTGCATCGTCGGCCGGGTCGGCCTGCACGCCCGAGGCGAGGATCCCGCCGAACACAGTCAGGGCCGCTAACGCTCCGACTRGGGGTCGCTGGACGACACTCTTACGCCGGTGTGTGCGATCAGGCCTCAAGATATTGCGTCCTTACAACTGCTCTTCAGCCGCGATTAACTGCTATCAGGTCTCGAATAGGTTACGAAACGGCATCGGGCTTGTCCAACGGGAGACGTGAACTTAACAGGCACCCGGGATGAAAATCGGGCTTCCCGGCGTTGCCAAAGGTCACTCGCGTGTCCTCATGCCACACCAGTTCTACCATCCGGACGCTCATTCCGATGGATCGGAACCAGCCGCAACCGGGGCGCCAGCCCGACCTCCGCGAGCACCGCGAGTGCCTCGCGTTCGTCGTTCAGCAAAGTCTCCGGCACACCGAGCAGCACACTGACCACGCAGTCCTGGCAACCCGGTCCGCGCACCGCGCAGTCGTCGCAGTCGATCACCACCGAGCCGGTGTCCAACGGCTCCTCAACTCGATCTGTCCGGTCTTGATTCATCGGCGTCACCTTTCGTTCCTGGTCAGTTCCTCCGCACCGTAACGACGGGTACCGACACGCCCGCCGACGAACGACACGCTGGCCCGACTTGTCGGAGGCGGGGCCTACCGTCACCGGTGTGCAGCAGCTGAGCTTCGCCGATATCGATCCGGTCGCCGATCTGCTGCTGGCCGACACCACCTTCGTGGTGGTGGACCTGGAGACCACCGGAGGCCGCGCCACCGCGAGCACCCCCGGCGGCGATGACCATGACGCGATCACCGAGATCGGCGCGGTCAAGATCCGCGGCGGTGTCGTCCTCGGCGAACTCGCCACCCTGGTCGATCCGGGCCGCAGCATCCCGCCGCAGATCGTCCAGCTGACCGGCATCACGTCGGCGATGGTTCACGACGCACCGCGGATCGACGCCGTGCTGCCGGCATTCCTGGAGTTCTCCAGGGGCGCGGTGCTGGTTGCCCACAATGCGGGATTCGACATCGGGTTCTTGCGCGCCGCGGCGACGCGGCTGGGCATCAACTGGCCGCGTCCGCCGGTGCTGTGCACGGTGCGGCTGGCGCGTCGGGTCCTGACCCGCGACGAGGCGCCCAGCGTGAAGCTCTCGGCACTCGCCCGGTTGTTCTCCGCCACCACCACCCCGAACCACCGGGCCCTCGACGACGCCCGCGCGACCGTCGACGTGCTGCACGGACTCATCGAGCGCGTCGGGAACCAGGGCGTGCGCACCTATCCCGAGTTGCGCGCCTATCTGCCCGACGCCACCGCCCCGCAGCGTCGCAAGCGTCACCTGGCCCAGGGCGTCCCGTCGCGGCCCGGCGTGTACCTGTTCCGCGGCCCGGCCGACGAGGTGCTCTACATCGGCACCGCGGTGGACCTGCGCCGCCGGGTGGGCCAGTACTTCACCGGGGCGGACCCGCGTACCCGGATGAAGGAGATGGTGGCGCTGGCCACCCGCGTCGACCACGTGGAGTGCGCGCACGAACTGGAGGCAGGGGTACGCGAGTTGCGGCTGCTGGCCGCGCACGCCCCGCCGTACAACCGCCGGTCGAAGTTCCCGCGCCGGTGGTGGTGGATCACCCTCACCGATGAGGCCTTCCCGCGCTTCTCGGTGGTGCGCGCACCACGCAGTCCCCGCGCCATCGGGCCGTTCACCTCACGCGCGGACGCCGTCACCGCCGTCGACGTGCTGGCCCGCGGCACCGGTGTACGGACCTGCACCGCCCGGCTGGCCCGCAGTGCGCGCCACGCCTGCGAGGAACGCGAGCTCTCCCCCTGCCCGGCCGCTCGTGACGCCGACATGGCGCAGTACGCCGGCGCACCGCAGCGGGCCGCCGATCTGCTCGACGGTGTCGACAGCGCCCCGTTCGGCACCGTGCTGAGCCAGATCGAGGCGCTGGCGAGCCTGCACCGCTACGAGACCGCGGCCCGGTTGCGCGATCACACCGCGGCCGCCGTGGAGGTCACCTGGCGGGGCCAGCGGCTGCAGGCGCTGGCCGCGGTCGACGAACTGACCGCGGCGCGGCCCGATGGTCGCGGCGGCTGGGAACTGGCCGTGATCCGGCACGGGCAGCTGGCCTCGGCCGGGTGCGCCCGCCGCGGCGTGCCGCCGATGCCCGTCGTCGACGCCATAACTGTTGCCGCACAGGCGATCCTGCCCCAACAGACCCCGCTGGGCGGCGCGCTGGTGGAGGAGACGGCGTTGATCACCCGGTGGCTGGCGGGGCCGGGCGTGCGCATCGTCAGGGCCGAAACGGGCTATGCCAGCCCGATCGGGTCCGCGGCCCGGTGGGCCGACTGGGCCGCCACCGCACGGTCGGCGCGACTCGCGGCCGAACGGCATGACTGGGCCCACACCGACGATGACAGCGCCGGAGAACTCGACGACCGGTACGGCGTGCACCGGCCGCGCCGGGCCCGCGCGCAGGCGGGCTGAGTCAGCCGGCGGCCTTCTGGGTGAACCGCACCCAGTTCGCCAGAAGTCGTTCTGCGGCACCGGAATCGATGGCTTCCACGGCGCGGGCCAGGCCGGACTGCCAGGCGGGCACCCACTGGGCGTCACCGGAGAGACCGGCATGGGCGACCATCGCGCCTGCGGCATTGAGCACCACCGCATCGCGCACCGGCCCCTTGGCGCCGCTGAGCACGGCGCGCACCGAGGCGGCGTTGGCCTCGGCATCGCCGCCGACGAGTTCGCTCAGATCGGCGCGGCGGAACCCGAAGGCCGCGGGGTCGAGGGTCAGGCGCTCGACCGTGCCGGCCTGCACCCGCCAGATGGTGCTGGTGGTCGTGGTGGTGAGTTCGTCCAGACCGTCGTCGCCGTGCACCACCAGCGCGCTGGCCCCGCGGGCGGCGAACACCCCGGCCATCACCTCGGCCAGATCACCCCAGGCGCAGCCGAACAAGCCGGCCCGCGGTGCGGCCGGATTGGTCAGCGGGCCGAGCAGATTGAAGACGGTCGGCACCCCGATCTCGCGGCGGACCACCGAGGCGTGCCGGTAGGAGGGATGGAACTGCGGCGCGAACGCGAAGGCGATACCGACCTCGGCGACACTGCGCGCGACCTCGTCGGGACCCAGATCGATGCGCACCCCGAGCGCCTCCAGGGTGTCCGCTCCACCCGACAGTGAGGAGGCCGCCCGGTTGCCGTGCTTGATCACCGGTACGCCGGCCGCGGCGGTGACGATCGAGGCCATCGTCGACAGGTTCACCGTGTTGGACCCGTCGCCCCCGGTGCCCACGATGTCGACGGCGTCGGTGCCGATCGCGCTGTCGGGGATCCGGCGGGCATGCTTGAGCATCGTGTCGGCGAGTTCGGTGACCTCGGCCGACGTCGGACGTTTCATCCGCATCGAGACCGCGAACCCGGAGATCTGCGCCGGCGTCGCCGCCCCGGTCATGATCTGGTCCATGGCCCACGCCGACTGACCACGCTTCAGATCCTGGTGGGTGGTCAGCAGGCCGAGGATCTGCGGCCAGGTGAACGAACTCTCGGATGCGCTCTGAGCGGATGACACGCCGTGATGCTATCGCCCGTGCAGGACTCGTCCGGAGCCTGTCACGACTGCCTACCAGGACACGTTTCAACTCAATTACGAACCCGGGTGGAGTTAATCAACTACAAAGCGTCATACTTGCTTCTGTGACGAGCGCTGTTGGGACCTCGGGGACCGCGATTACCTCCCGCGTACATTCGCTGAACAGACCGAATATGGTCAGTGTCGGCACCATTGTGTGGCTTTCCAGTGAGCTGATGTTCTTTGCTGGACTGTTCGCGATGTACTTCACCGCGCGTGCGCAGGCGCAGGGCGCCTGGCCGCCCGAGCCGACCGAGCTGAACTTGTGGCTCGCCGTGCCGGTGACCGCGGTGCTGATCGCCTCCTCCTTCACCTGCCAGATGGGCGTGTTCGCCGCCGAGCGCGGCGACGTGTTCGGGCTGCGCCGGTGGTACGTGCTGACGTTCTTCATGGGACTGTTCTTCGTGCTCGGCCAGGGCTACGAATACATCCACCTCGTCGACCACGGCACCACCATCCCGGGCAGTGCCTACGGGTCGGTGTTCTATCTGGCCACCGGCTTCCACGGCCTGCACGTCATCGGCGGTCTGGTCGCCTTCATCTTCTTGCTGATTCGCACCAGGCTGTCGAAGTTCACGCCTGCGCAGGYGACCGCGGCGATCGTCGTGTCCTATTACTGGCACTTCGTCGACATCGTGTGGATTGCCCTGTTCGCCGTCATCTACTTCGTCCGATGATCGGCAAGCCGATGGGTCCGTTGACGACGAGAAGGGGTTCGATGACCAGCAAGTCCGGCGCAGCCGGGAAGACGATCAAGCAACGTCGCTTGCGTCGGCGCGTGTCCGCAGCCGTCCTGCTGCTGCTCGGGTTGTCGGTCGCCGGCGTCACCGCCGCGACCTTGACCCCGACGCCTCAGGTCGCGGTCGCCGACGAGTCCCAGTCGGCGCTGCTGCGCACCGGCAAGCAGCTGTTCGACACCTCGTGCATCAGCTGCCACGGCGCGAACCTGCAGGGTGTCGCGGACCGTGGTCCCAGCCTGATCGGCACCGGCGAGGCCGCCGTGTACTTCCAGGTCTCCACCGGCCGGATGCCCGCGATGCGCGGTGAGGCCCAGGCCCCCCGCAAGGAACCGGTCTTCGACGAGCACCAGATCGACGCGCTCGGCGCCTTCGTCCAGGCCAACGGCGGCGGCCCCGTCGTGCCCCGGGAAGCCAACGGCCACATCGCCGATGAGTCCCTGCTGTCCGGTGACGTCGCCCGCGGTGGCGACCTGTTCCGGCTGAACTGCGCCTCCTGCCACAACTTCACCGGCAAGGGCGGAGCCCTGTCCTCCGGTAAGTACGCGCCGGACCTCGGCGAGGCCTCCAAGGTGCCCGCGCAGGTCTACACCGCCATGCTCACCGGCCCGCAGAACATGCCGAAGTTCTCTGATCGCCAGCTCTCCCCCGAGGAGAAGGCCGACATCGTCTCCTACGTGCGGCAGGCGGCGAACACTCCGGATCCCGGCGGCTACGGCCTCGGCGGATTCGGCCCCACCACCGAAGGTATGGCCATCTGGATCATCGGGATCGTGGCTGCCGTCGGCATGACCTTGTGGATCGGAGCTCGCGCATGAGCGGGGATATCCAGGGCGGTGACACCTCGGGCCGTCCGGTCCCGGGTCAGCCGACCGACGCCGAACTGGCGGAGATGTCGCGCGAGGAACTGCTCGCGCTCGGCGGCAAGCTCGACGGTGTCGAGGTCGTCTTCAAGGAACCGCGGTGGCCGGTCGAGGGCACCAAGGCCGAGAAGCGCGCGTCGCGCACCGTGTCCTACTGGCTGCTCCTCGGCGGGTTCTCCGGACTGGCGCTGCTGCTGGTCTTCCTTTTCTGGCCCTGGGAGTACGTCCCCTACGGCGCCGAGGGCGAGCGGATGTACACGCTGGCCACCCCGTTGTACGGCCTGACGTTCGGCCTGTCGATCCTGGCGATCGGTGTCGGCGCGGTGCTCTTCCAGAAGAAGTTCATCCCCGAAGAGATCACCATCCAGGATCGCCATGACGGCTCGTCGGCGGAGATCCACCGCAAGACCATCGTCGCGAACCTGAGCGACGCCCTTGAGGGTTCGACCATCAAGCGGCGCAAGCTGATCGGGCTGTCGATGGGCATCGGCCTCGGCGCGTTCGGCCTGGGCACCCTGGTGGCCTTCGCGGGCGGGTTGATCAAGAACCCGTGGAAGCCCGTCGTGCAGACCGCCGAGGGCAAGAAGGCCGTGCTGTGGACCTCGGGATGGACCCCGCGTTTCCAGGGCGAGACCATCTACCTGGCCCGCGCCACCGGCATCCCCGGCGAATCGCCGTTCGTGAAGATGCGTCCCGAGGACATCGACGCCGGCGGTATGGAGACGGTGTTCCCCTGGCGCGAGTCCGACGGTGACGGTGTCACGGTGGAATCCAGCCACCACCTGTTCGAGGTCGCGATGGGTGTCCGTAACCCGGTCATGCTCATCCGCATCAAGACCCAGGACATGAAGAGGGTCGTCAAGCGGCAGGGCCAGGAGAGCTTCAACTTCGGCGAACTGTTCGCGTACACGAAGGTCTGCTCGCACCTGGGCTGCCCGTCCTCGCTGTACGAGCAGCAGACCTACCGGATTCTGTGCCCGTGCCACCAGTCGCAGTTCGACGCGCTGCACTTCGCCCGGCCGATCTTCGGTCCGGCAGCACGTGCGCTGGCGCAGTTGCCCATTACCATCGACAAGGACGGCTATCTGGTCGCGAACGGCGACTTCATCGAACCCGTCGGACCGGCATTCTGGGAGCGCAAATCATGAGTCCCAAGCTCGGAGATATCGCGGCCGCTCAAGGCGATGCGATCGATTCCCGGTACCACCCCTCGGAGGCGGTACGTCGCGGAATCCTGAACAAGGTCTTCCCCACGCACTGGTCGTTCCTGCTGGGTGAGATCGCGCTGTACAGCTTCATCATCCTGTTGATCACGGGTGTGTGGCTGACGCTGTTCTTCGACCCGTCGATGGCGCACGTGACCTACGAGGGCGTTTACCAGCCGCTGCGCGGTGTGCAGATGTCGCGGGCCTATGAATCGGCCCTGGAGATCAGCTTCGAAGTGCGTGGCGGTCTGTTCGTCCGCCAGATCCACCACTGGGCCGCGCTGCTCTTCGCGGCGTCGATCATGGTGCACCTGGCGCGCATCTTCTTCACCGGCGCGTTCCGGCGCCCGCGCGAGGCCAACTGGGTCATCGGCTCGCTGCTGCTGATCCTGGCGATGTTCGAGGGTTACTTCGGCTACTCGCTGCCCGACGATCTGCTCTCCGGCACCGGCCTGCGCGCCGCGTTCTCCTCGATCACCCTCGGCATGCCGGTCATCGGCACCTGGTTGCACTGGGCGCTGTTCGGTGGCGACTTCCCCGGCGAGATCATCATCCCGCGGTTGTACGCCCTGCACATCCTGCTGATCCCCGGGATCATGCTGGCACTCATCGGCGCGCACATGGCGCTGGTGTGGTTCCAGAAGCACACCCAGTTCCCCGGCCCCGGCCGGACCGAGAAGAACGTCGTCGGCGTGCGCGTCATGCCGGTCTTCGCGGTAAAGTCGGGCGCGTTCTTCGCCATGATCACCGGTCTGCTCGGCATCATGGGCGGCCTGCTGCAGATCAACCCGATCTGGGTGCTCGGCCCGTACAAGCCCTCGCAGATCTCGGCGGGCAGCCAGCCCGACTTCTACATGATGTGGACCGACGGTCTGGCGCGTGTGTGGCCGGCCTGGGAGTTCTACATCGGCAACCACACCATCCCGCAGTCGGTGTGGGTGGCCATGGGCATGGGCCTGGTGTTCGTGCTGCTGTCGGTCTACCCGTTCCTGGAGCGCAAGCTCACCGGCGACACCGCCCACCACAATCTGTTGCAGCGTCCGCGTGACGCCCCGACACGTACCGCTGTGGGCGCCGCGGCGATCTCGTTCTACATCCTGCTGACGTTCATGTGCATGAACGACATCATCGCGCTGAAGTTCCACATCTCGCTGAACGCGACCACGTGGATCGGCCGCATCGGCATGGTGGTGCTGCCCATGATCGTCTACTACATCACCTACCGGTGGGCGATCAGCCTGCAGCGCAGCGACCGCGCGGTGCTGGAGCACGGTATCGAGACGGGCATCATCACGCGGCTTCCGCACGGTGCCTACATCGAACTGCACCAGCCGCTCGGCCCGGTCGATGATCACGGGCACCCGATTCCGCTGGAGTACCAGGGCGCGGCACTGCCCAAGCGGATGAACAAGCTCGGATCCGGCGGCGCACCCGGCAGCGGCAGCTTCCTGTTCGCCGATCCGGTCGAAGAGCACGATGCGCTCGCCGAGGCGGCCCATGCCGCCGAGCACCGGGCGCTCGCGGTGCTCAGCGAGAGCCAGGGCACCAACGGTTCGAACGGTCACGGTTCCAACGGTTCCCGAAACGGATCCAACGGGCACCACTAGCAGTTCACGACGAGGAAGGCCCGCGCAGCACGCTGCGCGGGCCTTTTTCGTCCGCCACTCCCCTACCCCGGCCGGCGCCGAACAGTACGCTGACCCGCATGGTCGATGATCCGCCCTGGGAACCACCACTGGCCGGGACGGAGGAGCAGCACCTCGTCGCCGCGCTGGAGCGCCTGCGAATGACGTTCCGCTGGAAGGCCGATGGGCTCGACTCGGCCGCGCTGGCGATCAGAATCGGCGCGTCCTCGCTGACCCTCGGCGGCCTGCTCAAACACCTCGCACGCGCCGAGGCCCAACGGTTCGGCCCCGGCCTCGATGGCTCGCCCATGGGTGCGCCGTGGGACGACGCCGATTGGGACGCCGACCCGGACTGGGACTTCACCTCGGCCGCGGACGACACTCCCGCTGAGCTCTATGCGTTCTGGGATCGGTCCGTCGCGCATTCCAGGGCCACGCTGACGGCCGCGCTGGCGCACGGGGGTCTCGATCAACTGGTCGGCATCGCCTGGCCGGATGGATCCCGGGCCAGCCTGCGCCGCAGCGTGTGTGACCTCGTCGAGGAATACGGACGCCACACCGGCCACGCCGATCTACTGCGCGAGGCCGTCGACGGACGCGTGGGCGAGGACCCGCCACCCGATTGGCGGCCCTAGGTGGCAGCCGGTGCGTCCAGGCCGAGCACCCCGCGCAGCTCGCGCAGGTAGAACCACGGCAGCACCGGCATGGCCACCGTGACGATGCCGGCGATGATGTAGAACGCCACCGCAGCACTGCCGCCGTCGTTGGCGGACAGATAGGTCGCCAGGCCGACCGCCAGCGTGCCCACTCCGATCGCGCATGCCATCGACAGCCCGAACCGTGCGAACACCTCGTCGACGACACCGGGCTGGGCGGCGGCACGGGTGCCGGTCTCCAGGGCCGGTTCGGTGCTCCTGCGCCGGGCGTCGCGGGGTGGCACGGCGGCGATGTCCTCGGCCACCGACCCTCCGGCCGGCGTGTGGTCACGGATCGGCCGGTGGCTGGTCTGCTGACGGGCCCGCACCAGCAGCGGGATCGCCACCACGATCACGGCGGCCGAGATGCCGATCACGGTGTAGAGCACCCAGGGCGTTTCCGAGCCGGAGGCCTCGGACAGTTCGGCGCGGACGGTGCCGCGGCCGCCGGCCATGTCCACCAGGGACACGGTGGCGGCCACCGCGGCGCCGAGTGCGGCCAGCCAGATGACCGCGCAGGCGCCCAGCAGGATCCGCTCCAGGTTCTCGGGACCGGATAAGGGACGTCGGGAAAATTCAGTGTCTTTGAGCATCAGCAACTTGTCTGTGCGGCGTTGCCGGTGTTGGACGACAGCACGGTGCCATCGCTTGTGGTGATCGAGCAGTTCAGCCGGCTGACCAAGAACAAGCTCGACGCCTGTACCGAACCGACCTCGGACTGCGAGATCGGCGTGACGGTGAGCGACCACGGGATGTAGACGTTGCGCTGGGTGCGGCTGCGCCCGGACGCGTCGATATAGGTGACGGTGATGATGTCGCCGGGTGCCTTGGTGCCGGTGACCGAGTAGGTCACCTGGCGGGGTCCCGGCGGCCGCGTCGTCGTCGGCGGGGGCGGCGGCGCCTCCGTGGTGGCCGGCGGCGGCGGGGCCTCCTCGCTGGGCGGCGGAGGTGGTGGTGGTGCCGGCTCCTGCGTCACCGTGACGGTCTCCGGTGGCGGAGGCGGCGGCTCCTCGGTGGGAGGCGGCGGGGGCGGTGGCTCACTGCTGGGCGGCGGGGGCGGTGTCGTGGTGATCGCGTCCTGCACGGGCGGCGACGTCGAGGTCGACGTCTCCGGGTTGGCCAGCCCGGTGTTGTCGGTCCTGGTCACCAGCAGGGCGACGGAGGCGACCAGGGCGACAGCGGCGACGATGGCCACCACGCCGACGACCCACGGCCACTTCGGGGGTACGTCCTGGTCGGGATCAGCGGCCGCGTAGGCGTCGTATTCGTACAGCGCCGGATCCGGCGGCACGTACGGAGCGCTGGTGAACTGCTCGGATTCCGGGGCGGAGTACGCCCGGGATTGGATGTCGGTCTCGTCGGCGCGGGATTTCCGATCTTTGTTCCCACCCGGCGACTCCGGTCCTGACGGCCCGCTCATCTGCAACTAAACCTCGGCCTATCCTTCTCGACTGCTGCCTCGGCAACCCTACCCAACCAGGCGACAGTGGGGACCACGCCACGGCGTCACGTCAGCGAACTGACGCACGGTTGTGACCTGGGGAGAAGAACGTCAGTGCTTCTCGGGGCCGATGTAGTACTCGAACACCAGGCCTGCGGCCGAGGCCAGCACGAAGCACACGCCGGCGACGATCAGCCAGGGCAGCCACAGCGCGGCACCCACGGCGGCGGTGGAGAAGGACAGCGCGATCAGGATCGGCCACCAGCTGTGCGGGCTGTAGAAGCCCAGCTCGCCGGCGCCGTCGCTGATCTCGGCATCTTCGTAGTCCTCGGGACGGGTGTCGAGACGACGTGCGACGAACCGGAAGAAGGTACCGGTGATCAGCGTCAGACCCGTGGTGAGCACCAGGGCGGTGGTACCCGCCCACTCGATGCCGCCGGTGGCGAACATCGCGGTCAGCACGCCGTACACGATGGATGACAGCAGGAAGAACGCGGTCAGGAACTCGAACAACCGGGCTTCAATATGCATGAGTCGTCCTTACTTGCTCGCCTGCGGGGGAACGCCGACCTGCTCGCCACGACGGGTGTCGAACGGCGCTGTGGTGGTGGCCAGCGGAGCCTGGTTGATGGCCTCCAGCGCCTGGGCGTTGGTCAGACCGTCGGTCCGGGCATCCAGGTAGGCCTTGAAATCGTTGGGCTCCACGACACGCACCTCGAAGTTCATCATCGAGTGGTACGTGCCGCACATCTCCGTGCAGCGGCCGACGAACGCGCCGGTCTGTTCGATCTCGCTGACCTGGAAGATGTTGTCGGAGTTGTTCTCCTTGGGGTTGGGCAGCACGTCCCGCTTGAACAGGAACTCGGGCACCCAGAACCCGTGGATGACATCGGCCGAGGCGATCTGGAACTCGACGCGCTTGCCCTTGGGCAGCACCAGGATCGGGATCTCGGTGGAGGTGCCGATCGTCTCGATCTTGTCGAAGTTAAGGTAGGTGCGGTCCTCGGAGTTCTTGCCCGCGATCGGGCCGACCTGCTCGATACCGTGCTCGTCGACGCCCTCGGGCGCCGAGGCCATGGCCTCTTTGCGCTCGTTGTCGACGCCGTCGTAGGACAGCGTGCCGTCACCGAACTCGATCTTCTGGTACCCGAACTTCCAGTTCCACTGGAAGGCGGTGACGTCGATGACGACCTCGGGGTTGGGGTCCTTGTGCAGCATCCGCTCCTGCACGACGACGGTGAAGTAGAACAGCACCGAGATGATCAGGAACGGCACCACGGTGAGCACCAGTTCCAGCGGCATGTTGTAGCCGAACTGACGCGGCAGCTCGGTGTCGGTGTCCTTCTTGCGATGGAAGGCGCTGGTCCAGAAGATCAGGGCCCACACGATGCCACCGACGACGAACGACGCGATGACCGACCAGACCCACAGGTCGCGGTTCAGACGGGCTTCCGGAGTGATGCCCTCGGGCCAGCCCAGGCCGAAGATCTCCTGGTAGCTGCAACCGCTGAGCAGGATGGCCGCGCCACCCAGAACCACTGACAACGCCACCAAACGGTACCCGCGAGCGGTCACGTTGGCGCCTCCTAAATGAAGTCGGTGAACCGCAGGGCGGTCGGTGAAACTTGGCGAATACTACGCAGCGTAGACCACGCCCGCCGGGTGGAGCGAAGCGACCGGACGATTCGGCATACTGGCCCGGTGTGCGGACTGCTGGCGTATCTGACCGACCCGTCCGTCGAGACCTCCCCTGCGTTGGTCGAAGCGGTATCGGGAGCCTCCCATCTGATGCGTCATCGAGGCCCTGACGAGCCTGGGACCTGGTCCGATGGCGATATCGTGCTCGGTTTCAACCGGCTGTCGATCATCGATATCGCGCACAGCCATCAGCCGCTGCGCTGGGGCCCGCCGGAGGCGCCGGAGCGCTACGCGCTGGTGTTCAACGGGGAGATCTACAACTACCTGGAACTGCGCGATGCCCTGCGTTCCGAGCACGGTGCGGTGTTCCACACCGACGGGGACGGCGAGGCGATCGTCGCGGGCTTCCATCACTTGGGCACCGACGTCCTGACCCGGCTGCGTGGCATGTTCGCCTTCGCGCTGTGGGACACCCAGACCGGTGAGTTGCTGTGTGCGCGGGACCCGTTCGGCATCAAACCGCTCTATCTGGCCACCGGCCCGGGCGGCACCGTGGTCGGCAGCGAGAAGAAGTGCATCCTGGACCTGGCCGCCACGGCCGGCATCGACCTGGCCATCGACGAGCGCGCCGTGCAGCACTACACCGTGCTGCAGTACGTGCCCGAGCCCGAAACCCTGCAACGCGGCATCCGTCGGCTGGAATCGGGCAGTTATGCCCGCATCCGCCCGGGACAGCCACCGGTGGTGACGCGTTACTTCGAACCGAAGTTCACCGCTGTTCCCTTCAAAGCGGGCGGCGAGCAGGCCCGCTACGACGAGATCACCGCGGTGTTGGAGGACTCCGTCGCCAAGCACATGCGCGCCGATGTCACCGTGGGCGCGTTCCTGTCCGGCGGTATCGATTCCACGGCCATCGCCGCGCTGGCGATGCGGCACAACCCGCGCCTCATCACCTTCACGACGGGCTTCGAGCGGGAAGGCTTCTCCGAGGTCGACGTCGCCGTGGAGTCGGCGAAGGCGATCGGCGCGCGCCATGTCACCAAGGTGGTCAGCCAGGCCGAGTTCGTCGCGGCACTCCCCGAGATCGTCTGGTATCTCGACGAGCCGGTCGCCGACCCCGCCCTGGTGCCGCTGTTCTTCATCGCCCGCGAGGCCCGCAAGCACGTCAAGGTGGTGCTCTCCGGGGAGGGCGCCGACGAACTCTTCGGCGGCTACACCATCTACCGGGAACCGTTGTCGCTGAAGGCGTTCGACTACCTGCCCAGGCCGGTGCGACGTTCGCTGGGCAAGGCGTCGCAGCCGCTGCCGGACGGGATGCGCGGCAAGAGCCTGCTGCATCGCGGATCGCTGACACTGCAGGAGCGCTACTACGGCAACGCCCGCAGCTTCTCCGATGCGCAGCTGCGGGCGGTACTGCCCGGGTTCCGCCCRGACTGGACGCACACCGATGTCACCGCGCCGCTGTACGCCACGTCGGAGGGCTGGGATCCGGTGGCCCGCATGCAACACGTGGACCTGTTCACCTGGCTGCGCGGCGACATCCTGGTCAAGGCCGACAAGATGACGATGGCCAACTCGCTGGAGCTGCGGGTGCCGTTCCTGGATCCCGAGGTGTTCGCGGTGGCCTCACGGCTGCCCTATGACCAGAAGATCACCCGCACCACCACCAAGTACGCGCTGCGCCGCGCGCTGGAACCGATCGTGCCCGCGCATGTGCTCAACCGGCCCAAGCTCGGTTTCCCGGTGCCCATCCGGCACTGGCTCAAGGCCGGCGAGCTGCTCGACTGGGCCCACGCGACGGTCGCGGCGTCGGCGACCGGCGACCTCATCGACCTGAACGCGGTGCGCACCATGCTCGACGAGCACCGGGACGGCGTGAGCGATCACAGCCGCCGGTTGTGGACGGTGCTGATCTTCATGCTGTGGCACGCCATCTTCATCGAGGGCAGCGTGACACCGCAGATCAGCGAACCGACCTACCCGGTGCAGATCTAGGCCTAGATCGCGGCGCCGATGTCCGCGCCGGCCTCCGCGCCGTAGGCGTCGGTCAGCCGCTTGACGGCGGCATCGCGGTCCCAGCTCCATTCCTGTGGGCCGGTGGCCTCCAGCACCAGGGTGGCGACCATCGAGGCCAGCTGGGCGGACCGCTCCAGGCTGAGGCCGGCGGCGCGGCCGGTGAGGAATCCGGCGCGGAAGGCGTCGCCGATCCCGGTCGGGTCCGCCTGATGGGTCTCCGGGACGATGCCGACGTGCACGAACGTGCCGTCGCTGCCGACGATGTCGACGCCCTTCTCGCCCAGCGTGGTGACACGCAGCGTGATCTGGCTCATGACCTGCGCTTCGGACAGACCGGACTTCTGCAGCAGCAGGTCCCATTCGTAGTCGTTGGTGAACAGGTAGGTCGCGCCCTCGATCAGGCTGCGGATCTGCTCACCGTCGAGCCGGGCCAGCTGCTGGGACGGGTCCGCGGCGAATGCCAGGCCCAGGGCGCGGCATTCCTCGGTGTGGCGGAACATCGCGTCGGGATCATTGGCGCCGACGATCACCAGTTCCGGTGTGCCGCTGCGCTTCACGACCTCGGCGAGATCGATGTTGCGGGCCTCGGACATGGCGCCGGGGTAGAACGACGCGATCTGGGCCATCGCCTCGTCGGTGGTGCAGACGAAGCGCGCGGTGTAGGCGCTCTCCGAGACGAGCACGTTGTCGGTGTTGACGCCGTGATCGGTCAACCAGCCCCGGTAGTCGTCGAAATCCTTGCCGACCGCGCCGATGAGTGCGGCATCGCCGCCGAGCACACCGATGGCGAAGGCCATGTTGCCCGCGACGCCGCCGCGGTGGATGACGAGGTCATCGACCAGGAAGCTCAGCGACACCTTCTGCAGGTGTTCCGGCAGCAGCTGCTCGGAGAACTTGCCGGGAAACTTCATCAGATGGTCGGTCGCAATGGAGCCGGTCACGGCGATGGTCACGAATACAGCCCTTCAGTTCATGTACATAGCTAGGCGAACACTACAGACGCGCGGCTGCCGGTGCTTCGGTCCAAGGGGGCCGTGACCGGCGTGCGCTAGCCTGCATGCGAGTCCGCCGCACGCCCCAACACCTGAGAAAGCACCGATGTCCGGTCCCGTGCCGTATCCCGAATCCACTCCCCCACAAGGGTTTCCGCCGTTTCCCGGCGCGTACCCCGGCACGCTGCCGCCGCCGGTGCAGTATCCGAAACGCGCACCATGGAAGCCGATCGCGGCTGTCGGTGCTGCGGTGGTGGTCGTCGCGGCCGTCGTCGGCGGGGTGCTGGTGTCCTCCGGCGGGGACGACGAAGCTCCGGTGGCGATGAACACCGAGAATGTGCGGCCGGCCATCCAGGGTTTCCTGGACGCGCTGACCGACGGTGACGACCAGGCCATCGCCCGGCACGCCCTGTGCGGGCTGTACGACGCGGTCACCGACCGCAATTCGGATCTGGCGCTGGCCGACCTGAGCTCGGATGCGTTCCGCAAGCAGTTCACCGAGGTCGAGGTGACCTCGGTGGACAAGGTGGTGCCGTGGTCGACGAATCAGGCCCAGGCGTTGTTCACCATGACGGTGGTGGCGCCCGGAAGCGGCCGCGGATCGGCCGATGCCGGCAGCGAGATACAGGTGGTGGCCCAGCTGCTGCAGTCAGACGACGAGATCCTCGTCTGCTCCTACGTGCAGCGCAGCAGCTGAGCCGGGTAGGTCAGTTGAACGAATCGCCGCAGGCGCAGGAGCCGGTGGCGTTCGGGTTGTCGATCGTGAAGCCCTGCTTCTCGATGGTGTCGACGAAGTCGATGGTGGCGCCCTGGATGTAGGGCGCGCTCATCCGGTCGACGGTCAGCGCCACGCCACCGAAATCGGAGGTCAGGTCGCCGTCGAGGGTGCGGTCGTCGAAGAACAGGTTGTAGCGCAGGCCGGCGCAGCCACCCGGCTGCACGGCGATACGCAGCGCCAGGTCATCGCGACCCTCCTGGTCGAGGAGTGCCTTGGCCTTGCTTGCGGCCGCGTCGGTCAGCACCGCACCGTGGGTCTCGGTGGTGGTGTCGTCCTGAATAGTCATCGCATTCTCCTGAAATACCTGGAAGAGCCAGTGCATGCATTCGCGCTGTGTTCAACGGTACCTTGTTCGCGCGCTATTCCCGAGCTGTGCCATTCCCCGTCGCTGCGCTCGCCCCGGATGTCATCCCATGTCCCAACCGGCGGCGGTGCGCCGGGACAACCCCCGCAGTTGGGCCTCGGCATCATCCATCGCCCGCTGCACGGACCCGGCGAAGTCGGTGATCGAGTAGGCCGCGGCGATTCCCGCCGGCGCGAGCGCGGTCGGCGCCAGCGTGACCTGCCCGGCCAGCACCAGCACCGGGGTCCCGCGACCACGCGCCCCGCCGGCCAGCGCGCTGACCACCTTGCCGTGCAACGACTGATCATCGAAACGGCCCTCACCGGTGATGATGAGGTCCGCACCGGCCACGTCGGCGGCCAGATCGGTGTGCTCGGCGATGACGGCGGCGCCCGGTTCACGGCGCCCGCCCAGCGCCAGCAGGGCCGCGCCGATCCCACCGGCGGCACCGGCGCCGGGCTGGTCGGCGATGTCGTCACCGAGTTCGGCCGCCCATTCGGCCAGCCGGGCTTCGAGCAGGTCCACGGTGACCGGGTCGGCCCCCTTCTGCGGCCCGAAGACCGCGGCCGCGCCCATCGGCCCCAGCAGCGGGTGCTCGACATCACTGGCGGCGATCAGCTCGATCCCGGACAGAAGAGCCCGCCCCGCCTCCAGTCCGCCCAGGGCGTCCACCAGGCCGCGTCCACCGTCGGTACAGGAACTGCCGCCCAGGCCGACCACGATGTGCCGCGCCCCGGCATCCACCGCGGCGGCGATCAGCTCGCCGACTCCCCCGCTGTGCGCCGCGACCGCGGTGTGCACCGTCGGCGGCCCCCCGAGCAGCGTGAGCCCGCACGCCTGCGCGCACTCGATGTAGGCGGTCCGGCCGTGCAACACCCACTGCGCGGTCACCCTGGCCTCCAGCGGGCCGCTGACGGTGGCGGTCTGCAGCCCGCCGAGCCTGCTGGCCAGCACGTCGACGAATCCGGGTCCGCCGTCGGATTGCGGGGCCAGCGTCAGCCGGTCATCGCCGCGCGCCTGCCGCCAGCCCTCGGCGATGGCGCCGGCGGCCTGCACCGCAGTGAGACTGTCTCCGTAGCAATCCGGCGCTATCAGCACTGCGAGGCCCGTCATTCCAGCAGCGTAGAGCCTCACTTTCCGAGGTGCATGACGGGTGACCGCCGCCCGGGAAGTAATCTGGTCGGTGTGAATCTGCTCGGCCGCAAGAAGGACAACCCGCCCCCGGAGGATGACAATTCCGCCGACACATCGGTGGAAACCGGTGACGCCCGAGCGACCGCTCCGAAGGGCCGGCCGACCCCCAAGCGCAGCGAGGCCTCGCGCCGGCGTGGCCCGGTCGCACCCGCGCCGATGACCACCGCCGAGGCACGCAAGCGTCGCAAAGAGGTCGGTGGGCGCAAGCTCACCAAGGAAGAGCGCAAGGCCGAGAAGGTGACCCGGCGCGCCGATATGGCCGACCGCCGCGAGCGGATGATGGCCGGCGAGGACGCCTACCTGCTGCCCCGCGACAAGGGTCCGGTCCGCCGGTACGCGCGTGACCTCGTCGATTCGCGGCGCAACCTGCTCGGGCTCTTCATGCCGATCGCACTGGGTCTCATCCTGGTCACCCTGTCCGTCCCGTCCCCCGCGGTGCAGCAGCCGCTGTCGTTCGCGATGCCGGTGCTGCTGATCGTGATGGCCATCGACGGCGTCATCCTGGGTCGTCGGGTGAACCGCCGCGTCGACGAGCGGTTCCCGGACAACACCGAAACCGGCTGGAAGCTCGGCTTCTACGCCGGCAGCCGGGCATCGCAGCTGCGCCGGATGCGCGCTCCCCGTCCCCAGGTCAACCGCGGCGACGACGTCTGAGTCTGTCTGAGCACATGACCCGTCGCTCCGCTCGCACCGGAGTGCGCGTGCTGGTGCTCGGCGGTATCCGTTCGGGCAAATCGCACCATGCGGAGAACATCGTCTCCGCGGCCGGCGCCGTGCGTTACCTGGCCACCGGACCGTCCCCCGAAGGTGACGACAGCTGGTCGGCGCGTGTCGACGCGCACCGCAAGCGTCGGCCCCCGCACTGGACGACCGTCGAAACCCCGGATGTCGCAACGCAATTGCAGGCCGATGCCGAGACACCCACGCTGGTCGACGATATCGGCGGCTGGCTGACCGCGGCCATGGACCGTCGTGCTGCGTGGACCGGTGGCTCGATCGCGGCCGACGTCGACGCACTGTGCCGCGCGGTGCAGGGGTTCACCGGCCCCCTGGCGCTGGTCAGCCCGGAGGTCGGGCTGACGGTGGTGCCCGCAACGGCCGCCGGCCGGTTGTTCGCCGATGAACTGGGCACGTTGAACCAGCGACTGGCCGCGCTGTGTGACCGGGTGGTGCTGGTCATCGCCGGGCAACCGTTGGCCGTGAAGGAGAGCACGTGAATGCGTTCCCCGCGGTGGTCCCGCCGGACCCCGAAGCCGAGCGCGCCGCCCGGTCCCGCCAGCTGACGCTGACCAAGCCGCCCGGATCGCTGGGCCGGCTGGAGGAATTGTCGGTCTGGGTGGCGGCCTGTCAGGGTGTCTGCCCGCCGCAGCAGTTCAGTCGCGCCCGGGTGGTGGTGTTCGCCGGCGACCACGGCGTCACCGCCGCGGGTGTCTCGGCGTTCCCGTCCGAGGTCACCGCGCAGATGGTCGCCAACTTCGACACCGGCGGCGCGGCCATCAATGTGCTGGCCGAGCTGGCCGGCGCCGGGGTGCGGGTGGCCGATATCGCGGTGGACGCCGAACCCGCCAACGCGGTGATCGGCGCGCACAAGGTGCGCCGCAGCAGCGGCAACATCGCCGTCGAGGACGCCCTGACCGCCGATGAGGTCCTCGCCGCCGTGCAGGCCGGCCGCGCCATCGCCGACGAGGAGGTCGACGGCGGCGCCGATCTGCTGATCGCCGGCGATATGGGTATCGGGAACACCACGCCCGCAACGACATTGATCGCCGCACTGACCGGATCGGAGCCCGTGGCGGTGGTCGGGCGCGGCACCGGCATCGACGACGACGGCTGGGCCCGCAAGACCTCGGCCATCCGCGATGCGCTGTACCGGGCCCGCAGTGTGGTCGCCGATCCGCTCGGTCTGCTGCGGGTGTGCGGCGGCGCCGACCTGGCCGCGATGGCGGGTTTCCTGGCCCAGGCCGCGGTGCGGCGCACACCCGTGCTGCTCGACGGTGTCGTCGTCACCGCCGCCGCCCTGGTCGCCGACGAACTGGCCCCCGGCGCGCGGGCCTGGTGGCGGGCCGGGCACCGGTCCACCGAACCGGCGCACACGCTGGCACTGCAGCGCCTGGACCTGGAGCCGATCCTCGATCTGGGGATGCGCCTGGGCGAAGGCAGCGGTGCCGCGGTGGCGCTGCCGGTCCTGCGCGCGGCGGTGGCGACCCTGGCGGCCATGGCGACCTTCGATCAGGCCGGCATCTCCACCGCCCCGGCGTGATCGGACCACGATGATGGGCTCGCTCGCTTCGGCTTTCGCGTTCGGCACGGTGCTCCCGGTGCGATCGTCGACACCGTTCGGGCGCGGCGCGCTGACCGCGCTGCCGGTGGTCGGCGCGGTGCTGGGCGCCGCGGCCGCCGCGCTGGCCTGGGCGGGCGGGCAGCTGTTCGGGACGGGGGCGCTGGCCGGCGTGCTGGCGGTTGCGGCGCTGCTGCTGCTCACCCGCGGCCTGCACATCGACGGCCTGTCGGACACGGTGGACGGGCTGGGTTGTTACGGCCCGCCCGAGCGGGCGCTGGCCGTGATGCGCGACGGGACCGCAGGACCGTTCGGGGTCGCCGCCGTCGTCATCGCAATCCTGGTGCAGGGCTTGACCTTCGGCATGCTGGAGCCCGCCGCGGTGGTGGTGGCGGTAGTCGCGGGCCGGGTCGCGGTGGTGCTGACCTGTCGTCGCTCGGTGCCGGCGGCGCCGGGCAGCACGCTGGGCACGATGGTGGCAGCCTCCCAGCCGGTCTGGGTGGTGGCCGCCTGGACCGTGCTGCTGGCCGCCGCTGCCGCCTTCGCCACCCCGCGACCGTGGCAGGGTCCGCTGGTGGTGCTGGTGACGCTGGGCCTGTGTGCGGCGCTGGTCGGCCACTGCGTGCGCCGGTTCGGTGGCATCACCGGCGATGTGCTCGGCGCATCCGTCGAGGTCACGACGACGCTGACGGCGCTGGGGCTGGCCATCAACTAGCGTCGAGAGATGACCACCTCGACCCTCTCGCTGGGCAACCGCTTCGCCACCGAGCTTCCCGAGCTGGCGATCAGCTGGCAGGCGCAGAATCCGCCGCAGCCCACTCTGCTGCTGCTCAACGAACCCCTGGCCCGCGAGCTGGGGCTGGACCCGGACTGGCTGCGCACCCCTGCCGGTATCGGTCTGCTCACCGGCACCACGCTGCCCGCGTCGGCGACACCGGTGGCCCAGGTCTATGCCGGTCATCAGTTCGGCGGGCTGCAGCCGCGCCTGGGTGACGGCCGGGCGCTGCTGCTCGGCGAGTTCGACGACGGCCGGGACCTGCACCTCAAGGGGTCGGGGCGGACCCCGCTGGCCCGCGGCGGTGACGGTCTGGCGGCGATCGGCCCGATGGTGCGCGAGTACCTGATCAGCGAGGCGATGCACGCCCTGGGCATTCCCACCACCCGCGCGCTGGCGGTGGTGGCCACCGGTGCGACAGTGCACCGTGAGACCCCGCTGCCCGGCGCGGTGCTGGCCCGGGTGGCCGCCAGTCATCTGCGGGTCGGCAGTTTCCAGTACGCCGCGGGCACCGGGGACATGCACCTGTTGCGCCGGCTCGCCGACCACGCGATCGCCCGCCACCACCCCGGCTGCGCCGACGCCGCCAACCCGTACCTGGCGTTGTTCGACGCGGTGATCTCCGTGCAGGCCGCACTGGTGGCCCGCTGGATGCTGGTCGGGTTCATCCACGGCGTGATGAACACCGACAACGTCACCATCTCCGGTGAGACCATCGACTACGGGCCGTGCGCGTTCATGGACACCTTCGACCCGGCCACGGTGTTCAGCTCGATCGACAGCTGGGGCCGCTACGCCTACGGCAATCAGCCCGCGATCACCGGCTGGAATCTGGCCCGGTTCGCCGAGACGCTGCTCCCCTTGATCGACGACGACGCCGATACCGCCATCGAACTCGCCACCACCGCGCTCGGCGAGTTCGCCCCGCGCTACCAGGCGGCGTGGCGCGCCGGGATGCGCACCAAACTCGGCCTGCCCGAAGGCTTCACCGATGACGCTCTGATCGACGAGCTACCCGCGCTGCTGGAGGAACACCGCACGGATCACACCTCGTTCTTCCGCGGGTTGGCGCGCGGCGACATGCCGCTCGGCTTCATGGCCTGGGTGAAGCGCTGGCGTGCGCACTCCCCGGATACCGCGTCGATGGATGCGGCGAACCCGGTCTACATCCCGCGCAACCATCTGGTCGAGGAGGCGTTGGCCGCCGCGACCGCAGGTGATGTCGGACCGGCACACGAGTTGCTGGACGCGATCGGGGATCCGTTCACCGAGCGCCCCGGCCTGCAGCGCTACGCCCTGCCCGCAGCGGAGGACTTCGCCGCCGGTTACCGTACCTTCTGCGGCACCTGAAGGCTCAGTTCAGCCGGGCCATCCAGCCGTGCGTGTCGGCGAAGGTGCCGCGCTGGATCCCGGTCAGGGTGTCGCGCAGGGCCATGGTGATCTCGCCGGGCTGACCGTCGGCGATGGTGAACTCGCCCTCGCGGTGCTTGACGTGTGACACCGGGGTGATGACGGCGGCGGTCCCGCACGCGAACACCTCGGTGATCTCGCCCGCGGTCGCCTTCTTCTGCCATTCGTCGACGTCGATCTTGCGTTCCTCGATGGCGAAACCGGCGTCGGTGGCCAACTGCAGCAACGAGTTCCGCGTGATACCGGGCAGCAGCGAACCGGACAGCTCCGGGGTGACCAGGCGGGCCGATCCCCCGCTGCCGAAGACGAAGAACAGGTTCATCCCGCCCATCTCCTCGACATAGCGGCGCTCGATCGCGTCCAGCCACACCACCTGATCGCACCCCTGCTCGGAGGCCTGCGCCTGGGCCAGCAGCGAGGCCGCGTAATTGCCACCGAACTTCGCCGCGCCGGTGCCGCCCGGGGATGCCCGCACGTACTCGTTGGACAGCCACACGCTGACCGGCTTGATGCCGCCCTTGAAGTACGCCCCGGCGGGTGAGCCGATGACCAGGTAGCGGTACTCCTCGGAGGGCCGCACGCCCAGACCGGGCTCGGTGGCGATGACGAAGGGACGCAGGTACAGCGACTCCTCGCCGCCCGCGGCCGGCACCCACTGCTCGTCGACCGCGATGAGCTGGCGCAGCGACTCCAGGAACAACTCGGTGGGAAGTTCGGGGATGGCCAGCCGGTGCGCCGAGGTCTGCAGCCGGGCGGCATTGGCCTCCGGCCGGAACGACACGATGGAACCGTCGGCCCACCGGTAGGCCTTCAGGCCCTCGAAGATCTCCTGCGCGTAATGCAGCACGATCGCCGACGGATCCAGCTCGATGGGGCCGTACGGCAGCACCTGGGCGTCGTGCCAGCCCTTCGCGGTGGTGTAGCTCAGCGACACCATGTGGTCGGTGTGGAACCGGCCGAAACCCGGGTCGGCGAGGATGCCGGCTCGTACTTCATCGCTTGCCGGAGACGTGTTGCGGGCAAGCTTGAATTCGAGGGGGCCGTCGGTCATACCGCGATTGTATCGCTGCAGCGCTACCGAGTTTTCGCGGCTACGAACGGGGTCTTGACCACTTCACACTCCAGGGCCCGGCCGCGCACGTCGACGGTCACGGTCGCGCCGTCCTCGATCCCGGCGGCGGTGTCGATCAGCGCCAGCGCGATGCCGACCTTCAGTGTGGGAGAGAAGGTTCCCGAGGTGGTCACCCCGATCGGTTGGTCACCGGCCAGCACCGTCAGATCCGCCCGCAGCACTCCCCTGCCCAGCGCCTTCAGTCCACGCAGCAACCGCACCGGCCCGGCCTGCTTCTCGGCGAGCAACGCGTCGCGGCCCCAGAACGCGTCCTTCTTCCAGGCCACCGCCCAACCGGTGCGGGCCTGCAGCGGCGAGATGTCCAGTGACAGCTCGTGGCCGTGCAGGGGGTAACCCATCTCGGTGCGCAGCGTGTCGCGGGCGCCCAGGCCGGCCGGCTCGCCGCCCGCCGCGCGCACGGCCTCGACCAGGACGTCGAACACCGCGCCGGCGCGATCCCATTCCGGCAGCAGCTCGAATCCGTGTTCACCGGTGTAGCCGGTGCGGCACACCCGGGTGGGCACCCCGGCCACTTCACCGTCGGCGTATCCCATGTAGTCCATCGTGGTGGGCAGCCCCAGCCCGGCGACGATCTCGGCCGCCTTGGGCCCCTGCACCGCCAGCACCGCATAGGAGCGGTGCTCATCGGTGATGGTCAGGTCTTCGGGTGCGTGGCGCTGCAATTCGGCGACGACGGCGGCCGTGTTGGCGGCGTTGGGCACCAGGAAGATCTCGTCGTCGGACACGTAGTAGGCGATCAGGTCGTCGATCACCCCACCGGATTCGTTGCAGCACAACGTGTACTGCGCCTTGCCCGGTCCGATGCGGTTGAGGTCGTTGGTGAGCGCGCTGTTGACATAGGCGGCCGCACCCGGGCCCTTCACCAGGGCCTTACCCAGGTGACTCACGTCGAACAGGCCGACGGTGTTGCGGGTGGCGGTGTGCTCGGCGACCGTGCCCGCGTACGACACCGGCATCAGCCAGCCACCGAATTCGGCGAAGGTGGCGCCCAGTGCGCGGTGTTGATCTTCCAGCGGGCCGTGCAGCAGGTTGTCACTCACGAACTCACCCTAATGGTGCTACCAGTGCTGTCACACTGACCCGGTGGTGGACTTCGACGCGCTGCAGGCCGCCGGGATCGCCGATGCGCACGGCCGGGCGGCCCTGATCGAATACCTGGCCGGGCTCGGCTTCAGCGCCGAGGAGATGGTCGACGCCGAACAGCGCGGACGGCTGTTCGGGCTCGCCGGTGACGCCGTCCAGCTGACCGGACCGCCGATTCACAGCCTGACCACCGCGGCGCACGCCCTGGGACTCCCGGTCGCCGAGGTCGGGCGGGCCTGGGCGGCGCTCGGTCTCACCGTCGCCGGGCCCGACGAGTTCGTGCTCAGCCAGGCCGATGTGGACGGTTTGGCCACCTGGGCCGACATGCGCGGGCCGCTCGGCGATGAGGCGGCCACCGCCCTGTTGCGGGTGGTGGGATCCGGGATGGCGCGGCTCTCGGAGGCGGTCGCCTCGATGATCCGCGCGAACACCCCGGACATCCAGATCGAGCAGTCCCACGACGAGTTCCGCACCGCCAGGGCCTACCGGGTCGCCGCCGAGTTCGTGCCACGCCTCGGCGCGCTGATGGACGCCGTGCACCGCCATCACCTGCGGACCACCCGGATGTACTTCGAGCAGGTGGCCCGCGAGGATCCCGCGACGGTGGTGTGCGGCGTCGGATTCGCCGACCTGTCCGGTTTCACGTCGCTGACCCGGACGCTGAGCATCCCCGAACTGACGGCCCTGCTCAACGAATTCAGCGCCGCCGCAGCCGATGTCATCCATTCCCTCGGCGGCCGGCTGGTCAAGTTCATCGGCGATGAGGTGATGTGGGTGGCACCGACACCCGAGCAGCTGGTGCGGGTCGCCGAGGACATCGTCGGGCATCCGCGCGCGGCCGAAACCGGTCTGCTGATCCGGGCCGGGCTGGACTACGGCACGGTGCTGACCTTCGGCGGGGATTACTTCGGCAATCCGGTGAACCGCGCGGCCCGGCTGGTGGCCGCCGCGACGCCGGGGCAGATCCTGGTCTCGGAGTCCGTCCACGAACTGTCGCCCGGCCGTGCGACCGCCGCCGCGGCACCGCTACGGCTGAAGGGGTTCGACGAGCCGGTCAACGCATACGCGTTGATCTGATTAGGGTTGGTCGGATGAGCAGCGCACCCGGATACCAGGCCCCCACCGTCACCGTCAGCTCGTCCCTGCCCGGCAGGGGGATCGGCGACGCCGTGCTCGTCGTACCGGTGGTCACCGGCGATGCCGGTCCGACCGTCCTGGGCGTCGCTGGCGTGCTGAATGCCGACGCCATCGCGGCGATCGAGTCCGGTGTGCAGGCGCTCAATGGGACCGGCGGCGAGGGTCAACTGCACCGACTGGTGGTCGATGCCCTGCCGGTGGCCAGCGTGCTGACCGTCGGTCTGGGCGATGCGGCCGACGAATGGCCGGCCGACACGATCCGCCGTGCCGCGGGTGCCGCGGCGCGCTCGCTGGACAAGGTCGGCACCGTCGTCACCGCGCTGTCCACCCTGGACCTGGAAGCCGCCATCGAGGGGCTGATCCTCGGGGGCTACCGGTTCACCGACTTCCGCAGCGACAAGACCGCGCCCAAGGACAAGGGCCTGACCAAGATCGTCGCGCTGGCAGCCGACGCGAAGGCCGCCACCAAGGCGGCAGCCGCCCGTGCCGTCGACGTGGCCTCCGCCGTCGCGACCGCCCGCAATTTCGTGAACACCCCGCCCAGCCACCTGTTCCCGGCCGAGTTCGCCAAGCAGGCAAAGGCATTGGGCGAATCGGTCGGCCTGGTGGTCGAGGTGCTCGATGACAAGGCACTGATCAAGGCCGGTTACGGCGGCATCGTCGGCGTGGGCCAGGGCTCGTCCCGGCTCCCGCGGCTGGTGCGGCTGACCTACAAGGGCGCCAAGCGGGGCGGCAAGCGGGTCGCGCTGGTCGGCAAGGGCATCACCTTCGACACCGGCGGCATCTCCATCAAGCCCGCCGCCAACATGCACCACATGACCTCCGACATGGGTGGCGCGGCCGCCGTCATCGCCACGGTGGTGCTGGCCGCCAAGCAGAAGCTGCCCATCGACGTCATCGCCACCGTGCCGATGGCCGAGAACATGCCTTCCTCCACCGCGCAGCGGCCCGGCGATGTGCTGACCCAGTACGGCGGGATCACCGTCGAGGTGCTCAACACCGACGCCGAGGGCCGCCTCATCCTGGCCGACGCGATCGTGCGGGCCTGCGAGGACGACCCCGACTACCTCATCGAGACCTCGACGCTGACCGGTGCGCAGACCGTGGCGCTGGGCTCGCGCACCCCGGGCGTGATGGGCAGCGACGAGTTCCGCGACCGGGTGGCCACCCTGTCGCAGTCGGTCGGCGAGAACGGCTGGGCGATGCCGCTGCCCGAGGAACTGAAGGACGACCTGAAGTCGACGGTCGCCGATCTGGCCAATGTCAGTTCCTCGCGCTTCGCCGGCATGCTCGTCGCCGGGGTGTACCTGCGCGAGTTCGTCGCCGATGACGTGCAGTGGGCGCATATCGACATCGCCGCCCCCGCATACAACACCGGCGGGCCGTGGGGTTACACCCCCAAGGGCGGCACCGGTGTGCCGACCCGGACCATGTTCGCGGTCCTCGAGGACATCGCCGCGAACGGCTAGCCCAGGTTGGTGCGCGCGGTGCTGCGCATCACCTGCGGCAGCGCATGCGCCACCCCGTAGACCAGGTAGGCCTCCGGGGTCACCGGACGGATGGGCTTGTTCTTCTGCACCGCCGACACGATGGCCTTGGCCACCTTCTCGGGTCCGTAGCGGCGCAGGGCGAAACCCTTCTTGATCTGTGCCCGTAGCGGTTCCACCCCGGCCTGCTTGTGGGTGGGCACATCGAAGCGGGTGCCGTCGATGATGTTTGTGTCGATGACGCCCGGGCATACCGTCGTGAGCCCGATCCCGGCCGGATCCAGCTCGGCACGCAGGCAGTCGGAGAACATGAACACCGCGGCCTTGCTGGTCGCATAGGCGTTCATCACCTGGGTCGGCGAGTACGCGGCCATCGACGCCACGTTGACGATGTGCCCGCCGGTGCCGCGTTCGACCATCCGCGTCCCGAAGGCCCTACAGCAGTTGACGACTCCGCCGAAGTTGATGTCCAGCACCCGGTCGTACTGGTCGGCCGGGGTGTCCAGGAACAGCCCGGCATGCCCGACACCGGCGTTGTTCACCAGCACATCGGGCACCCCGTGCGCGGTGCAGACCTGCTCGGCGAACCTGTTGACGGCCTCGGCGTCGGCCACGTCGAGCCGGTAGGCGTGGGCGGTCCCGCCGCCGGCGGTGATTTCGGCGACCGTCGCGGCCGCGGCACCCTCACTGATGTCGCTCACCACGATTTCGGCGCCCAGGGCGGCGAAGGCCAGGGCGGTGGCGTGCCCGATACCGCTGCCGGCGCCGGTCACCGACACCAGCTGATCGCCGAACGGCGCACGCTCGACGCCGACCTCGGCCCGCGCGAGCTCGCGCCCGGCCGGGGCGCCGCCGAGGTGGTCGACGAATTCGGTGACGGCCCGGGCCAGCGGGCCCGGATGCGACATCGGCGCCCAGTGCCCGGCGACCAGGTCCCGGCGCCACAGCCGGGGCACCCAGTTCGGGATGTCGGCGTAGGCGTAGGGCCGGACGTAGGGGTCCCTGGTGTTCACGATCAGCTGAACCGGGACGTCGACGCGATGGTCGGGGCGAGCGTGCCGCAGACCGTGGAAGAAGTTGGCCCGGTACACCTTGACGCCGTTGACCGCATCACCGACGAACGACTCGGAATGGTGGATGGCCTCGGGCGCGATGCCGTCCTTGAGCAGCCGCCGCCGCATACCGCCGCGCGCGAACGCGATCCGGACGGCCGCGGGCGCCAGCACCGGTGTGGAGAACGCACCCATGTAGGACAACCGGGCGAGTTGACCGAGCCCGTGCACGAATCGGCGCAGCCGGTAGGGCCGTTTGAGTCCATCGACGATGAAGCGGTTGATGTGGTCGCTGCTGGGGCCGGAGACCGAGGTGAACGACGCCACCACGTCGGCCGCACCGGGGCGCGCCAGGTACTCCCATACCCCGACCGAACCCCAGTCGTGCGCCAGCACGTGCACCGGCGCACCCGGGTTGACCGCCGCTGTCACCGCGGCGAAATCGTCGGCGAAACGGGCCATGGTGTAGCGCGAATGATGTTTGGGCGCCGTCGATTTCCCGGTACCTCGGTTGTCGTAGCGGATCACCCGGAAGCGTTCGGAAAGCAACGGCACCACGCTGTCCCACAGCACGTGGGAGTCCGGCCAGCCGTGCACCAGCACCACCGTCGGGCCGTCGGGGTTGCCCTGTTCGAAGACCGCGATGCGGGTCCCGTCGGCACTGTCGACGAACCGTTCGGTGGTGTCGGTCATGGCTACCTTTCGAGGTCTTTGCGCATCGCACGGTCGCGCTCGATGCGGCGACGCGCATCGTAATCGCGCATGCGCTGCGGGTAGCCCACTTTCTGCACGTCGTAGACCGGGATGTCGAGTTGCTTGCTCAATCGGTGTGCCCCGGCGTCCCCGCCGGTGCGCCGCCTGGTCCATTCCCCGTCGGCGGCCACCAGTACGACGGTGACCTCGGTGACGACGGTCTGAGGTTCCACGAAGGCCTCCACCCCGGTGTGCGTGGCAACCCAGTCGCGGAGGTACGCCAAGTCGGCAGAAGCTTGTTTTCGGGTCTGTGCTCGCGATCCGCTGCGCGGACGCCGCCACCTGTCGAACAGTCCCAACTGGGGTTACTCCTCTCGGACGCCTTCTTCGATGGTGCCAGAGCATCGACTCGACGGTCCGCGACGACCGCGCGCGACGGACGTGACAGGATAGAAGGGCATTTCATACGACACGTGACGATGACTTTCGAGGAGTCAAAACCCATGGCAATCTCCGTCCAGATGCCCGCACTCGGTGAGAGCGTCACCGAGGGGACCGTCACGCGATGGCTTAAGCAGGAGGGCGACACCGTCGCCGTCGACGAACCCCTGCTTGAGGTCAGTACCGACAAGGTCGACACCGAGATCCCGTCGCCCATCGCCGGTGTGCTCACCAAGATCATCGCGGCCGAGGATGACGTCGTCGAGGTCGGTGGCGATCTCGCGCTGATCGGCGAGGAGGGCGAGTCGGTCGACTCCGGCGACTCCGCCCCCGCCGAAGAAGCCGAGCCCGAGCCCGAGCCCGAGCCCGAGCCCGCGGCCGAGCCGGAGCCTGCCGCCGAAGAAGAGGCGCCCGCCGAAGAGGCCGAGCCCGAGCCCGCCAAGCCTGCCGCCTCCGGTGGCGGCGATGCCACCTCGATCACCATGCCCGAACTCGGTGAGTCCGTCACCGAGGGCACCGTCACCCGCTGGCTGAAGAAGGTCGGCGACGAGGTCGCCGTCGACGAGCCGCTGGTCGAGGTGTCCACCGACAAGGTCGACACCGAGATCCCGTCGCYGGTCGCCGGCACGCTGCTCTCGATCACCGCCGAGGAAGACGACGTCGTCCCGGTCGGTGGTGAGCTCGCCAAGATCGGTTCGGCCGACGCCGCGCCGGCAAGCGAGCCCGAGCCGGAGCCGGCCCCCAAGGAAGAGCCGAAGGAAGAGCCCAAGCCCGAGCCGAAGGCCGAGTCCAAGCCGGAACCCAAGCCCGAACCGAAGGCCGAGCCCAAGCCCGAGCCGAAGCCGGAACCCAAGCCCGCGGCAGCCCCGGCCGCCGAGAGCGCACCCGCCGGTGACGGTTCCCCCTACGTCACGCCGCTGGTACGCAAGCTGGCCACCGAGAACGGTGTCGACCTCAACTCGGTGAAGGGCACCGGTGTCGGTGGACGCATCCGCAAGCAGGATGTGCTCGCCGCGGCCGACGCCAAGAAGGCGCCCGCCGCCGCCGCTCCTGCTGCTTCCGCGCCCGCGGCCGCTGCCCCGTCGAAGCCCGYCGCCGCTCCCGCGCTGGCGCACCTGCGCGGCACCACCCAGAAGGCCAACCGGATCCGGCAGATCACCGCGAAGAAGACCCGCGAGAGCCTGCAGACCACGGCCCAGCTGACCCAGACCCACGAGGTCGACCTGACCAAGATCGTGGCACTGCGGGCCAAGGCCAAGGCCAGCTTCGCCGAGCGTGAGGGCGTCAACCTGACGTTCCTGCCGTTCTTCGCCGTGGCCGTCGTCGACGCGCTCAAGGCACACCCGAACGTGAACGCCAGCTACAACGAGGACAGCAAGGAGATCACCTACTACGACGCCGAGCACCTCGGCTTCGCGGTGGACACCGAGCAGGGTCTGCTCTCCCCCGTCGTGCACAACGCCGGTGACCTCTCCCTCGGCGGGCTGGCCCGCGCGATCGCCGATATCGCTGCCCGCGCGCGCTCGGGCAACCTGAAGCCCGACGAGCTCTCCGGTGGCACCTTCACCATCACCAACATCGGCAGCCAGGGCGCGCTGTTCGACACGCCGATCCTGGTCCCGCCGCAGGCGGCGATGCTGGGCACCGGCGCGATCGTCAAGCGTCCGCGGGTCGTCGTGGACGGCAACGGCAACGAGTCGATCGGTGTGCGTTCGGTGGCCTACCTGCCGCTGACCTACGACCACCGCCTGATCGACGGCGCCGACGCCGGCCGCTTCCTCACCACCGTCAAGCGTCGTCTCGAAGAGGGCGCATTCGAGGCCGACCTGGGCTTGTAGCCGGTGGCGAGCATGGTCGTCGCCATCGCGGGATCCTCGGGTCTGATCGGCTCTGCGCTGACCACGGCGCTGCGCACCGCCGATCACCGGGTGATCCGCATCGTGCGCCGGCGTCCGTCGAACGCCGACGAGGTGTTCTGGAATCCGGACACCGGTGAGTTCGATGTCGGCGAGCTGGCCGGCGTGGATGTCGTGGTGAACCTGTGCGGCGTCAACGTCGGCGCCAAGCGGTGGTCGGGCGCGTTCAAGCAGAGCCTGCGCGACAGCCGGATCGAGCCCACCGAGGTGCTGGCCGCCGCCGTCGCCGAAGCCGGTGTGCCGCTTCTGATCAACGCCAGCGCGGTCGGTTTCTACGGCGACACCCGCAACCGGGTGGTGGACGAGAGCACCCCGCACGGCGCGGGTTTCCTGGCCCAGTTGTGCGTGGACTGGGAGGCGGCCACCGCGGCCGCCTCCGAGGCCGGTGCGCGGGTGGTGCTGCTGCGCACCGGGCTGGTGCTGTCACCCAGCGGCGGCATGCTCAACCGGCTGCGTCCGCTGTTCGGGTTGGGCCTGGGGGCCCGGCTCGGCGATGGGCGGCAGTACTTTCCGTGGATCAGCCTGGAGGACCAGGTGCGAGCGATGCTGTTCGCCATCTCGCACACCGCGCTGGCCGGGCCGGTCAATCTCACCGGGCCGGCACCGGTCACCAACGGGGAGTTCACCTCCGCGCTCGGTCGCGCCCTGCACCGGCCGACCCCGATGATCGTGCCCGGCTTCGCGTTGCGGGCCGTGCTCGGCGAGTTCGCCGACGAGGGTCTGCTCGGCGGGCAGCGCGCCATCCCGGCCGCACTGGAGCAGGCCGGTTTCGTGTTCCATCACAAGACGGTCGGCGAGGCGCTGGCCTACGTCACCGCGGGCGCGCCGCCCGCGTAGCGTTGTGGTCATGGATTCCATCCGGTCGTCCCCGGCGCCGTTGCAGGTCAAGCTGTTGGGCACCGTCGATTACCGCGAGGCCTGGCAGCTGCAGCGCGAGATCGCCGAGGAGCGGGTGGCCGGTGGTCCGGACACCCTGCTGCTGCTGGAGCACCCGCCCGTCTACACCGCGGGCAAGCGCACCCTGCCCGAGGAACGTCCCGTCGACGGGGTACCGGTGGTCGACACCGACCGCGGCGGCAAGATCACCTGGCACGGCCCCGGCCAGCTCGTCGGCTACCCCATCATCGGGCTGACCGAGCCGCTCGATGTGGTGAATTTCGTTCGGCGCCTTGAGGAAGCACTCCTCACGGTGTGCGCGGACTTCGGGGTGGACGCCGGCCGGGTCGAGGGACGCTCGGGGGTGTGGGTGCCGGGACAACCCCCGCGCAAGGTCGGCGCGATCGGCATCCGGGTGGCGCGCGGGGTGACCCAGCACGGGTTCGCCCTGAACTGCGACTGCGACCTGGGCGCGTTCGGCGGCATCATCCCGTGCGGCATCTCCGATGCCGGGGTGACCTCGCTGACTGCTGAACTGGGCCGAGATGTCGGAGTGAAAGATGTCACGACCGCGGTCGCCGACGCCGTCTCCGGTGCTCTGGACGGACAGATCCGCGTAGCATTGACCCGGTGAGTGTCGTCCCCGAAGGCCGTAAGTTACTGCGCCTTGAGGTGCGCAACGCCGAGACCCCGATCGAGCGCAAGCCGCCGTGGATCAAGACCAAGCTGCGCACCGGACCGGAGTACACCGAACTCAAGTCGCTGGTGAAGCGCGAGGGTCTGCACACCGTGTGCGAAGAGGCCGGCTGCCCCAACATCTACGAATGCTGGGAGGACCGCGAGGCCACCTTCCTCATTGGTGGCGAGCAGTGCACGCGGCGCTGCGACTTCTGCCAGATCGACACCGGCAAGCCCGCCGAGCTCGACCGTGACGAACCGCGCCGGGTCGCCGAGAGCGTGCAGGCCATGGGGCTGCGCTACTCGACGGTGACCGGTGTGGCCCGCGACGACCTGCCCGACGGCGGCGCCTGGCTCTACGCCGAGACGGTCCGCCAGATCCACGCGCTCAACCCGAACACCGGCGTGGAGCTGCTAGCCCCGGACTTCAACGGGGTCCCTGCACTGCTCGAAGAGGTCTTCGAGTCGCGCCCGGAGGTGTTCGCGCACAACGTCGAGACCGTGCCGCGCATCTTCAAGCGGATCCGGCCTGCTTTCCGCTACCAGCGCAGCCTCGATGTCATCACCGCCGCCCGCGACTTCGGTCTGGTCACCAAGAGCAACCTCATCCTGGGCATGGGCGAGACACCCGAAGAGGTGCGCACCGCGCTGGTCGACCTGCACTCCGCGGGCTGCGACATCGTCACCATCACCCAGTACCTGCGCCCGTCACCGCGGCATCACCCGGTGGACCGGTGGGTGCATCCCGACGAGTTCGTGGAGTTCACGACGTTCGCCGAGAACGTCGGATTCGCCGGGGTGCTGGCCGGTCCGCTGGTCCGGTCGTCCTACCGGGCGGGCCGGCTCTACGAGCAGGCGGCACGGGTTCGGGCAACCGCCACCCCACCCGTATCCTGATCCAATGGCGAAATCGCGTAACCCCGCCCAGACCAAGGCCGCCAAGGCCGAGGCGAAGGCCGCCCGCAAGGCGGCCTCCAAGCAGCGGCGCAGTCAGCTCTGGCAGGCATTCCAGATCCAGCGCAAAGAGGACAAGCGCCTGCTGCCCTACATGGTGGGCGCCTTCGTCATCATCGTCGCGGCGTCGGTGGCGCTGGGCATCGTCGCCGGTGGCTTCACCACCTATCTGCTGATCCCGCTCGGCGTGATCCTGGGCGCCCTGGTGGCGTTCATCATCTTCGGCCGCCGCGCGCAGAAGTCGGTGTACAAGAAGGCCGAGGGCCAGACCGGCGCGGCGGCGTGGGCGCTGGACAATCTGCGCGGCAAGTGGCGGGTCACTCCGGGCGTCGCGGCCACCGGGCACTTCGATGCGGTACACCGGGTGATCGGCCGACCGGGGGTGCTGCTCATCGGTGAAGGCGCGGCGTCCCGCGTCAAACCGCTGCTGGCCCAGGAGAAGAAGCGCACCGCGCGCCTGGTCGGCGATGTCCCGATCTACGACATCGTCGTCGGCAACGGCGAGGGTGAGGTCCCGCTGGCCAAGCTGGAGCGTCACCTCAACAAGCTCCCGGCCAATATCACCGTCAAGCAGATCGACTCCCTGGAGTCCCGTCTGGTGGCGCTGGGCTCCAAGATCGGCCCGGCCGCCATGCCGAAGGGCCCGATGCCGGGCAACGCCAAGATGCGCGGCGTGCAGCGCACCGTGCGTCGCAAATAGTCGCAAACGCAAACATTCGGCGACTGCCCGTCATCGGCGGTGCCGGATTGCTTAGATGTCTCGCATGACATCTGGGCGGGTGCATGTGCACCGCATGTGACTGGGCACCGCATTTCGCCGCACTGAATCTGACCTCGAACCGCCGCACGTTGCTGCGCGCCGCCACCGTGGTGTTGGCGGCGACGGCGGCCGGGACGCTCGCGGCATGTGCCGCTGATCAGGAGCCGGCGCCTGCTACGGGGCACGGGCCATTCGCGGACTTCGTGTTCCACAACGGCCCGATCTATACCGTCGCCGGCACCGATCCCTGGGCGCAGGGCCTGGCCGTCACCGGCAACACCATCTCCTATGTCGGCGACGAGGCCGGCGCCATGGCGCTGGCCGGTCCGGACACCCGCGTGGTGGATCTCGACGGCAAGCTGCTGATGCCCGGCTTTGTCGAAGGCCACATCCACCCGTTCCTCGGCGCGTTCCTGACCTCCGGCGTCGACCTGCAGGTGCCCACCGGCGCCGACGCGCTGGCCGCGATCGAGCGCTATGCCGCCGAGAACCCGGACGGTCCGGTGCGTGGATTCGGTTGGCGGGTGGACATGTTCGGGCCCGATGGACCCACCCGCACCGACCTGGACCGCGTCCTGCGGGACCGGCCCGGGTTCTTCTTCGCCATCGACGGTCACAGCCTGTGGGCGAACAGCAAGGCCCTCGAGATCGCCGGCGTCAGCCGTACCACCCAGGATCCGATCCCCGGATTCAGCTACTACGCCCGCGACCAGGACGGTGAACCGACCGGCTACGTACTGGAGGTCAATGCGGTCCTCGGGTTGGTCAACGCCATCGAGCCGATCTCGCCGGAGACGATGGGCACCCTGCTGCGGGGCTGGCTGCCCAAGGCGTCCGAGGCCGGGATCACGTCGGTGTTCGACGCCGGCGTGCCACCCATCGGTGACGACCACGGCGCGCTGATACAGCTCTACACCGACCGCGAGGCCGACGGCACGTTGCCGTTCCGCGTCGTCGCGTCCTACAGCGTGAAGTCCCCGCCGGTCGACACCGCCGTGGCCGATCTCACCGGCATCCGCGACCGGATCTCGACCGACCTGGTGCAGGTCGGCGCGGTGAAGATCATCGGCGACGGCACGCAGGGCGGGTACACCGCCTGGCTGCTGGAACCCTATGCGGACAAGCCGGATTCGATCGGCGCGTCACCCTTCACCGTCGACCAGTGGCAGCAACTGATCGGGTCAGTCGACGCCGCCGGCTTCGACGTGCACGTCCATGCCTGCGGCGAGCGCACCGCGCGCACCGCGTTGGACGCGATCGAGGCGGCCGTCGCAGCGAATCCACCGCGCGAGCGCAGGCACACCATCGCCCACCTGGTCTACGTCGAGGATCCCGACAGCGCGCGCTTCGGTGAGCTCGGTGTCATCGCGCAGTTCTCCGCGAACTGGATGTCGGCCGATCCCGACACCGTCACCAACATGGCCGCCCGCTACGGCGTGCCACGCCAGGACAACTTCTACCGGATCCAGGACGTGCTGCGCTCCGGTGGGCGGGTGTCGCTGGGCACCGACTGGCCGGCCGCCGGATACTTCTCCACCTACAAGCCGCTCGACTCGATCCAGATCGGGGTGACCCGCCGGCTGATCGGCGATCCGGACGCCGAGGTGCTCTCGCCGGCCGATCAGCGGATGACCGTGCAGCAGGCGGTGCACGCCAACACCCTGGGCGCGGCGTATCAGATCCGGCTGGACGCCCTGGCGGGCTCACTGGAAGCCGGTAAGCGCGCCGACCTGATCGTGCTGGACCGCAACATCCTGGAGATCGACCCGCACGATATTCATCGCACAAACGTCACGATGACGATGATGGACGGCAAGATCCGCCAGGAACGCTAAGGGTGCTTTCCGCTCATCGCCGCACCACGGCGGTCTTGGTGGCCAGATCGGACAGGCTGCGCTGATCACTGTCGGTGAACAGCGGCGGGATCACCAGCGCCACCAGCACACCGCGGGCCAGCGCACGACCGATCCCGACATGTTGGCGGTTGTCTGCAGACACCACCATCAACCCGAGGGCCATCTGGCCGGGTGTGAACCCGAACAACCGCACCGATGCCGCGCCCAGGATCAGCCAGATGACCAGGACAGCGGTGGACAGCGTCTGCAGCGACAGCAGCCCCAGGCTCATCGCGAGCGCGGCCAGACCGTACGCGATCAACCAGTCGACCAGCAGCGCAGCGGTCCGTCGCCCGAATCCGGCGATCGACCCCGACCCGTGCCGGGGTAGCCCCAGCCGGTGTCCGGGGTACTCGTCGGGCCCGTCGGCGGGGTTGCCCGACCTTGAAGGTTCCGGTCCGGACAACCAGGATGAGAGCTCACGGGCCATACGACCAAGCATAGAACGCAGGGCATTGCGTAACTTCGACGCAACATATGGTTGATGACCGTGCAACATCGTGTCCATAGCGTCAACGCGCGGGTCACCAGAAAAGGAGAACTTGTAGTGGCGGAAAAGACCTCCGATGACATCTTCAAGCTGATCAAGGACGAGAACGTCGAGTACGTCGACATTCGGTTCTGCGATCTGCCCGGTGTCGTCCAGCACTTCTCGATCCCGGCAGCGGCATTCGACGAGAGCGTGTTCGAGGATGGGCTGGCCTTCGACGGCTCCTCGGTGCGCGGCTTCCAGTCGATCCACGAGTCGGACATGATGTTGCTGCCCGATCCCAACACGGCACGCATCGACCCGTTCCGGGCGGCCAAGACGCTGAACCTCAGCTTCTTCGTGCACGATCCGTTCACCCGGGAGGCGTATTCGCGCGACCCGCGCAACGTCGCCCGCAAGGCGGAGAACTACCTGACCAGCACCGGCATCGCCGACACCTGTTACTTCGGCGCCGAGGCCGAGTTCTACATCTTCGACTCGGTGAGCTTCGACTCGAAGATCAACGGCACCTTCTACGAGGTCGACTCCGAGTCGGGCTGGTGGAACAGCGGCGAGCCCTACGAGGCCGACGGCTCCCCCAACCGCGGTTACAAGGTGCGCCCCAAGGGCGGCTACTTCCCCGTCGCGCCGTACGACCACTATGTGGATCTGCGTGACGAGATGGCCACCAACCTGCAGAACGCGGGCTTCATCCTGGAGCGCGGCCACCACGAGGTCGGCACCGCCGGCCAGGCCGAGATCAACTACAAATTCGACACGCTGCTGGCCGCAGCCGACGATGTGAATTTGTTCAAGTACATCATCAAGAACACCGCGTGGCAGAACGGCAAGACCGTCACCTTCATGCCCAAGCCGCTGTTCGGTGACAACGGTTCGGGTATGCACGCCCATCAGTCGCTGTGGAAGGACGGCAAGCCGCTGTTCCACGACGAGTCGGGTTACGCGGGTCTGTCGGACATGGCGCGCCACTACATCGGCGGCATCCTGCACCACGCGCCGTCGCTGCTGGCGTTCACCAACCCCACGGTGAACTCCTACAAGCGCCTGGTGCCGGGCTACGAGGCCCCGATCAACCTGGTGTACAGCCAGCGCAACCGCTCGGCCTGCGTGCGTATCCCGATCACCGGCAACAACCCGAAGGCCAAGCGCCTCGAGTTCCGTTGCCCGGACAGCTCGGGCAACCCGTACCTGGCGTTCGCGGCCATGCTGATGGCCGGCATCGACGGCATCAAGAAGAAGATCGAGCCGCTCGCACCGGTCGACAAGGACCTCTACGAGCTGCCGCCGGACGAGGCCGCCAACATCCCGCAGGCCCCGACCTCGCTGGCCGCGGTGATCGACAAGCTCGAAGAGGATCACGAATACCTCACCGAGGGTGGCGTGTTCACCGAGGACCTGATCGAGACCTGGATCTCCTACAAGCGTGAGAACGAGATCCTGCCGATCCAGATCCGTCCTCACCCGTACGAGTTCAGCCTGTACTACGACGTGTAAGTCGTAGGTCTGCACGAAACGACGCCACCCGGCCGCACTGCGGTCGGGTGGCTTTGTCGTTGACGCGCCCCGTGAGCACATCGGACTTAGACTTTCGCCCTACGGTTGGGAGGGGGCCCGATGACCGATGGATATTGCGGGGGCGGATTCGGCGGCATGAACAGCCGTGAGGAAGAACAATTTCTGCGCCATCACGAAACACGTAAGCAGCGGAAAGAGATCAAGGCCCGCTTCAAGGCCCGGGAGCGCGAGCAGCGGGAACGAGACAAACAACGCAAGCGCGAGGAGACTCAGGAGCGCCAACAACGCGAGCCGTTCCTGTGAACTCGGTAGGTTGGCACCCATGATCAATCTGTCCGCTCGGCTGGACGCGCTGGCGCCATCGATTCTGAGCCTCGTCCGGATCGTGTTCGGGTTCCTGTTCACCGTGTTCGGCACCTCGAAGATCTTCGACTGGCCGCTCACCATGTCCATCCCTGCCGGGTCGTGGCCGGCCTTCTACGCAGGCCTGATCGAGTTGATCGCCGGCGTGCTGATCATGGTCGGGTTGTTCACGCGCGCAGCGGCGTTCATCGCCTCCGGCGCGATGGCCGTCGCTTATTTCTGGCAGCACCAACCGCTGGCCTTGTGGCCGATCGCCCCGCCGGAGTACGGCGGCAACGGCGGACTGGACGCCATCGCGTTCTGTTTCGTCTTCTTCCTGCTGGTCTTTACCGGGCCGGGCCCCTATTCCGTGGACCGATTGCGGACCCGTACCGCCACCAGCTAGACCAAAAACGGACCGTAGTCCTATTATTGCCGGATGGCCTCGCCCAATATCGACACCAAGCTGACGCAGTTCGCGCCCGTCGTCCTCTCGATCTTCCGGATCGTGTTCGGACTGCTCTTCACGCTGCACGGCACCCAGAAGCTGCTCGGCTTCCCGACCGCGATGGAAAGCGGCACGGTGCCGATGGGCACCTGGCCGTACTGGTACGCCGGGGTCATCGAACTGGTGCTCGGTCTGCTGATCCTGACCGGACTGTTCACCCGCATCGCCGCTTTCATCGCCTCCGGTGAGATGGCCTACGCGTACTTCAGCGCGCATCTGCCCAAGGCGTTCTGGCCGATCGACAATGGCGGCGAACCCGCAGTGCTGTTCTGCTTCGGGTTCCTGCTGCTGGTGTTCGTCGGCGGCGGTTCGATCGCGCTCGACAGTGTCCTTCGGCGGCGGAGCTAGACCGCTTCCCGCGCCCACGCGGGCATGATGAAGATGCCTTCGGCCTCGACCGTCACGCCCTCGGCATCCAGGATCTGGCCGCGCGCAAAGGCTTTGATGCCCTCGGTGCGCTCCACCCAGGCCTCGGCGCGCAGCGGGCCGAGCGGCGTGCCGCGCAGGTACTTCAGTGTCAGCGTGCCGGTGAAACGCGGCTTGCGCAGACCTTCACTGGCCACCTCACCGAGAATGTGGTCGAGCACCAGCGCGCAGATGCCGCCGTGCACGCGCCCGGGCGGCCCCTCGTAGGGCGCACCGAGGTGGAATTCGGTCCAGCAGCGCCCGGATTCGGTGTGCTCGATCGCCAGCGGCGGCGCGATCGCATTGCGCAGCCCGATCACCGGGTCGGCCCAGGTGATGGGCCGGCCGGTCTCGGCGTGCCGCATGGTGCGGGGGCCGTCGTGCCGCTGCTCCTCGAGGGTGTCCGCGATCGCCTCCAGCGCCACCTGCGCCCGGCGAATCGTCTCGCTGTCGGCACCGGTGCTGATGCTGGCTTCCACCAGTCGTCGCACCGCGGCCGTCAGCGGTCCGTGCACCGCCTGCTGCCGTTCGTGCTCGTCGGCGCTGATCTCGGAGAACTGCTGGCTCATCAGATGGTTCTATCAGTAGCCGGTCCCCCACCCAAACGCGCCATCGTCTCCGGTCGGGACGTTTTTGTGGTCTACTTCCAGGCAGTGTTGTCGTTGCCGTCAATTGGCCGGCGTCGAGACGGGGGCGTTGGGCGTGAGGGACTCGATGGCAGCGGGTTGTGCCCGTCATGTGGGCCGCGTCGGCGCCCTCGCGGTGGCCCTGGGAATCGGTACGGCCATTGCGGTGCCGGCACCGGCCTGGGCCGAACCCGGCACCGGCGGTTCCGAGACCAGCCAGGCTGACGGCACCGCATCTTCGCCGGACACGACGGCATCCGATGCGACGACATCCGACCCGACGGCCACTGACCCGACGACACCGGAGACCGACACCGCGGCGCCCAGCACCGAACCCGGACCACCGGCCTCCACCGCACCCGAGCGTCCCTCGTTGCGGACCGCGTCGCCGAAGAAGAAGCCCCGCACCGCCATCACGCCACGGCGCACCGCGAAGACCGTGGCCGCACCCGCGCCGCAGCAGGCCGACGAGCCTGCGGCGCCGGCCATGCTGCGCGCCGCCACCCCCGAACCGGACGCCGCCCCGGCGCCGGTCATCGCCGCGGCCACCGCGAGTAGCACTGTCCCCCAAACTGTTCCGAAGCCCACGTTGCCGACGCCGGCGAAGGTGATCGACACCGTGCTGTCCGCGCTGGCCGCGCCGTTCCAGGGCGCCCGGCCCGGCACGACGGTCGAGTTCCCCGGCCTCTGGGTGCTGCTGGCCGCGGCTCGCCGCCAGCTCGGTCTCACCGCCACAACCACGGCGGCCTCCGCCCCGATGGCGCTGTCCGTCGCGGCGGCCACCACCAACATCGCGCCGGTCATCGGCGCACCGGTGCTCGGAGATCCCGACCCGACCACCGGTGCGGTCAGCGGGCAGGTCGTGGCCACCGATCCCGAGGGCGCCCGGCTCACCTACGCGGTACTCACCCGGCCCGTCGAGGGCACCCTGACACTCAGCTCCACCGGCGCGTTCGTCTACACCCCCACCGCGGCCCAGCGTGTCCGGGCCGGGCTGGGCGCCGTTCCCGACGCCGTGTTCACGGTGACGGTGACCGACGGCAAGACACCCAAGGTGACGGCGTCGGTGGCGGTCCCGATCGATCCGACACCGGTCCACCTGCTCGCCCCGGTGTCCACCGGCGGCCGACCGGGCGCGGTGGCCGCGACCAACAACCGTGCGTACCTGCTGAATTCGGCCACCGGCACGGTGACGGTGATCAACACCCTGGACGGCACCGTGGTCTCGATGATCCCGGTCGGCACCAACCCCGTGTCGGTCGTGGTCAAGGCCGACGGCAAGGCGGCCTATGTGGCCGACGCCGCCGGCCGCTCCGTCGCGGTCATCGACACCGCCACCAACACCGTGAAGCGCCAGATCGCGCTCAGCTTCACCCCCACCACGCTGGCAATCAGCCCCTCGGGCGGCGCCGTGTACATCGGCAACGCCACCGGCAAGATGGCCAAACTGAGCACCTCGACCAACCGGATCTCCGCCTGGATCGGCAACACCACCGGCGCGACAGCCCTGGTGGTCAGCCCCGACGGCAGGCGGGTGTACGCGACCACACCCGCGGGCATCGCCGCATACAGCACCTCGTCGTGGACCAACTCGGCGAAACTGCTTGCCGGCACCGTTGATTCGACGGTGCTCGCGGTCAGCCGAGACTCCGCATCCGTTTACACGGTCACCGGCGGAACCCACATCAAGGTGCTCAGCACCGCCAACTTCACCGTCCTCACCGAGTTCGACGTCGCCGAGCCCACCACCGGCGCCGCGGTCAGCAAGGACGGATCACTGCTGTTCCTGACCGCCGCGGACGGTGATCTCGCGGTGTACGACACCACGACCCGCACCCTGCAGACCACGCTGGACACCGGCAACGGCGTCGGTGGGCTCGCCGCCAGCCCCGACGGGATGCAGCTGTACGTGACCGATACCGCCGCAGGCGTACTGCGGGTGATATCGCTGGTGCCCGCCAACCTGCGGCCCGAGGTGACGGCGCCGACCGGCACCGGCAACGCCGTCACCGGTCAGGTCATCGGGTCGACCGGTGTCACCGACGGTGACGACGATCCCCTGACGATCACCGTCCTCACCAAACCCACCAAGGGCACCATCACTTTCCGGCCCGACGGCACCTTCACCTACACCCCCACCGCGGCCGCCCGTCACACCGCGGCCGCCGACACCGCACCGCTGTCCGCGCTCACCGACACGGTCACCATCACCGTCGACGACGGACGGCGCGGTGTGGTCCAGCAGACCATCACCATCGCGGTCGTGCCGGCGAACGTCGCACCCACGGTGAAAGTGACGGTGGGCAAGCCCAATTCGACGACCGGCGTGATCACCGGCACGGTGCAGGCCACCGACGCCAATCGCGACCGCATCTACTTCGACGGCACCACCGCCACCCTGAAGGGCACACTGGTCGTCGGCGCCGACGGCAAGTTCAGCTACACCCCGACCGTCACCGCCCGCCATGCCGCGGCCACCGCGGACCCGACGGCGAAGACCGAGACGTTCACCATCACCGTCGACGACGGGCACGGCGGTGTCCTGGCCGTGCCGGTGACGGTGAACATCAGTCCCCGCAACACCGCACCGACCGCCGCCTCTATTACCGGTCTGGCCACCGACGTCGCCACCGGACGCGTCACCGGACTGCTGAGCGTCACCGACGCCGACCAGGATCCGCTGAACTTCTCCGTGCCCACCGGCCCGGCGCGCGGCACCGTCGTCCTCAACGCCGACGGCACCTTCGGCTACACCCCCACCGCCGGTGCGCGTGCCGCAGGCAACAGCACCGACTCGTTCACCGTGCGGATCGACGACGGGCACGGTGCGACACAGACACTCACGGTGTCGGTGACCGTCGCGGCCTCGACACCGGGCAACGACCTACCCCAGGCGGGCACCATCGCGTACACCGTGAACGCGGTCACCGGTGCGGTCAGCGGTCAGATCCAGGTGACCGACTCGTCCCCGCTGAGCTATCTGCTGGCCTCGGCCACGCCCACCAGCGGCACACTGACCATCAACCCGAGCACCGGCGCCTTCACCTTCACGCCGAACACCGTTGCGCGTTACCGCGCCTGGTTCACCCCGGGCCCCGATTCGCTGAACTTCACCGTGTCGGCGCTCGAGGGTGCGCAGGGAATCCCGGTGGACGTCAGCATCCCGATTTCGGCGGTGCACCCGGACGTCGACGGCACCCTGACCCTCGTCGAGCTGAGGAACCTGGCGTCGACGGGTTATGTCGATGTCGGCAGGAACGCGGCGGGCAAGGTTCGCAACATCGACGGCACCTTCACCGTCGACACCGTGACCGATGCGGCATCGGCGGCCGCCCTGCTGAACCGGATCTCCACGCTGCTCGGCGTGCCCACCGGATTCGCCAAGGCCGGCGAGATCACGGTGTCCACCAATGACTTCGGTACGGTGTCCTACCGGCTGAACCCGACGGTGAACGGGCTACGGGTGCTGGGCAGCGAGCTGGTGCTCACCACCGACAGCACCGGCACGGTCACCAGCCTGATCAGCAACTACGATCCGGCCATCACGACCGTCAACACCGTCCCGATCGGATCGGTGGACCGGGCTTCCAAGGTCATCGACCTGATCAAGGCCGACCTCGTGTCCGACCTCGGCGGCAACCCCAGCCAGGCGACCAAGGACGCCTTCTTCGCGACACTGCACTTCGACACCGAATTGGTGATCTACCACGAGGATCTGAACAACGCGCCCCAGCTGGCCTGGCGGGTGAACGTCACCTCGGCGGCCGACAGCCGCTACCCGTCGATCGGCACCCGGTACATCATCGCCGCGAACGGCGCCAAGCCCGGCACCATCATCAACGAATTCTCCACCGCCCAGCATGCTTTGGCCCCGATACGGTCCTCTGGCACAGACCAGCTGGGCAAGGTGCGCACCGTGACCGCCGCCAACACCGGATCGGCGATCGTGCTGACCGACGTCGGACGCAACATCACCACCTACGCGACCAGGTATCAGAGCACGTGGTCCGGGCTGCCCAGCATCCCCGGTGACGTGGTGGGCTACACCACGAGTTGGCTGCGGTCGGCGGTGTCGGCGCAGTCCAACATGGCCCGGGTCTTCGACTACTACACAACTGTGCTGGGCCGGAACTCGTTCGACGACAACGGCGCCGCGCTCGTGATGAGCATCAACTACAACCCCAGCGGGGCGTCGGCGAGCGGCTGGCGCAACGCCGCCTGGACCGGTTCGGTGATGGTGTTCGGGGACGCCGGCAACACCCAGGCCGCCCTGGACCTGGTCGCCCACGAATACACCCACGCCGTCATCCAGTACATCAACGGCCTGGCCTATCTCGGCGAATCCGGCGCCATGAACGAGTCCTACGCCGACATCATGGGCGCCATCATCGAAAACAAGACCGGGGCCGCCCGCTGGCTTTTCGCCGAGGACGCCGCGGGCAACCCGTACCGCAACATGGAGGACCCGTCGGATTACCGGCAGCCCGAGCACTACGGCGGCCGCTACGTCGACCCGTGCGGCTGCAATGCCGATGACGACTTCGACTATGTGCACAGCAACAGCGGCGTCATGAACTTCGCCGCCTACAAGATGATGGACGCCACCAAGAATCAGGTGTCCGGCGAGCAGTGGGCGCGGGTGTTCTACGACTCGCTGTACCGGCTGCCCTCGACGGCGAAGTTCGTCGACGCCCGGTACGCGATCATCGCCTCGGCGCGGGCCGAAGGGTTCAGCGCCGCCCAGATCGAGGTGATCAAGACGGCTTTCGACTCCGTCGGGATCGTGGCCGACGAGCTGAGCTGAGGGTCAGCCCCCGAAGACGTTGAGCACCACGGCCTTCGCCCGTCGGGTCACCCGCAGGTAGTTGTCCAGGAACTCTCCGCCGTCGCCGTCGGGCCAGCCGGCAGCTGCGGCAACGGCATTGAGCTGCCGTCCCGGGCCCGGCAGCTGGTCGGTGGGCTTACCGCGCACCAGCACCAGCGCGTTACGGGCCCTGGTCGCGGTGAGCCAGGCCTCGCGCAGCAACGCGACATCGCCCTCGGCGACCAGTTCGGCGGCGCCGATGGCGTCCAGCGTCTCCAGGGTCGAGGTGTTGTGCAGCGACGGAATCTTGTGCCCGTAGCGCAGCTGCAGCAGCTGCACCGTCCACTCGATATCGGCGAGGCCGCCGCGACCCAGCTTGGTGTGGGTGTTCGGATCCGCACCGCGGGGCAGCCGTTCGGCGTCCACCCGGGCCTTGACGCGCCGGATCTCCTGCACGGTTTCGGCCGACACCCCACCCTCGGGATAGCGGGTCTTGTCGATCATCAGCAGGAACCGCTCCCCCAGTTCGACATCGCCGGCCACCCGGTGCGCCCGCAGCAGGGCCTGGATCTCCCAGGGTTGCGCCCACTGGGCGTAGTAGGCCTCATAGGAGGACAGGGTCCGCACCAGCGGCCCGTTGCGTCCCTCCGGGCGCAGGCCGATGTCGACCTCCAAAGGCGGGTCGGCGCTGGGGGTTCCGAGCAGTGCCCGCACCTGTTCGGCGACGGTCACCGACCATTTCACCGCGACGGATTCCTCGACGCCGTCGGCCGGTTCGCAGACGAACATCACATCAGCGTCGGACCCGTATCCCAGTTCGCGACCGCCGAGCCTGCCCATCCCGATCACCGCGATGCGGGCCGGCGCTCCGCCCTGCGGTGAGCGGTCCCGGATCACCACCTCCAGCGCTGCCTGCAGCACCGCCACCCAGATCGACGTCAGGGCGCGGCACACATCGGCCACCTCGAGCATGCCGAGCAGATCCGCCGAGGCGACACGGGCCAGTTCCTGGCGGCGCAGGGTGCGTGCCGCCGCGATCGCCCGCGCCGGATTCTCGTGCCGCCCCGCCGATGCCACGAGTGCGCGGCCGACCGTGTCGGGGTCGACGTCGAGAAGTTTCGGTCCCTGCGGGCCGTCGGCGTAGAGCTGGATGACCTCGGGGGCCTTCATCAGCAGATCGGGCACATAGGCCGAGATGCCGAGCACCCGCATCAGTCGTTTGGCCACCGCGCCCTCGTCGCGCAGCGTGGCCAGGTACCAGCGCAGGTCGCCCAGTTCCTCGCTGATCCGCCGGTAGGACAGCAGCCCGGCATCGGGATCGGGGGTGTCGGAGAGCCAGTCCAGCAGCGTGGGCAGCAGCACCTGCTGCACCCGGCCACGCCTGCCGCCCTCGCTGGCCAGCGCCGCGAGGTGGGTCAGCGCGCTCTGCGGACCTTCGTAACCGAGTGCGGCGAGCTGGCGTTCGGCGGCCTCGGTCGACAGTCCACCCGAGAAACCTTGTTTGCCAACCGATTCCAGCAGTGGTTGGTAGAAGAGCTTGGCGTGCAGGCGCGATACCCGCATGCTCTGCCGTTTGAGTTCCTGGCGCAGCACCCCGAGGGCGTCATGCTGACCGTCGGGGCGCATGTGCGCGGCGCGTGCCAGCCAGCGCATCGCCTCTTCGTCATCGGCCTCGGGCAGCATGTGGGTCCGCTTGAGGCGCTGCAGCTGCAGCCGGTGTTCGAGCAGACGCAGGAACTCATAGGAAGCGGTGAGGTTGGCGGCATCGTCACGGCCGACGTACCCGCCGGCGCTCAGCGCGGCCAGCGCGTCGACCGTGGAGGCCACGTGCAGCGAGTCGTCGTTGCGGCCGTGCACCAATTGCAGGAGCTGGACCGCGAATTCGACATCGCGCAGGCCACCGGTGCCCAGCTTCAGTTCGCGGGCCCGCACCCCGGCCGGTACCAGTTGCTCGACGCGCCGGCGCATCGCCTGCACCTCGACGACGAAATCCTCACGCTCGCAGGCGGTCCACACCATCGGCATCAGCGCCTCGATATAGCGGGCACCGAGCTCGGGATCGCCGGCAGCCGGCCGCGCCTTCAACAGCGCCTGGAACTCCCAGGTCTTGGCCCACCGCTCGTAGTAGGCGACATGCGATTCCAGGGTGCGCACCAACTGGCCCTGCTTGCCCTCGGGCCGCAGAGCGGCGTCCACCTCGAAGAAGGTGTCGCCGGCGAAGCGCATCATCTCGCCCGCGACGCGGGTGGTGATCGCATCCGCCTTCTCCACCACGAAGATGATGTCGACGTCGCTGACGTAGTTCAGTTCGCGGGCACCGCATTTGCCCATCGCGATCACCGAGATCACCGGTGCGGGGGTGTCGTCCCCGCACACGGTCTTGACGGCGATGGTCAGCGCCGCGGCCAGTGCGGCGTCGGCCAGGTCCGAGAGGTGTTCGCCGACGGTGCTGAACTGCAGCACCGGTTCGTTCTCGACGGTCGGCGCCATATCGAGCGCGGCGAGCACCAGCAGCCGGTCCCGGTAGAGGGTCTGCAGCGGCAGGCTCGCGGTGCGCGGATCGGCGATGCTGTCGGCCTCGGCGATGAAGGTCCGGCGCAGTTCCTCGACGGGTGGCAGCGTGACCGCACCCGCCAGCAGGTGCCAGGACTGCGGCCGCGCTATCAGGTGATCACCGAGGGCCAGTGATCCGCCCAGCACCGAGAACAGCCGTCCGCGCAGCGCCTTGTCCTTCAGCAGCGCCCGGTTGAGTTCGGCCCAGTCGGAGTCCAGCGCATCGGCGAGGCGCACCATGGCGCGCAACGCCACGTCGGCGTCGGGGGCCCGCGACAGTGACCACAGCAGTTCCACGTGGTCGTCGGTGGTCCAGCCGAGCCGGTTCAGGTCCTCCCGCGCGGTGAGCTCAACAAGTCCGAGCCTGCCCACGCCGGGCAGTTTGGGTCGCTGCGTCGCGGGTTTGGCCACCCACCCAAACTACAGCGACAGGTAGTTCTTCAATTCGAACGGGGTGACCGTGCTGCGGTAGCTCTCCCACTCCGAACGCTTGTTGCGCAGGAAGTAGTCGAAGACGTGCTCCCCCAACGCTTCCGCGACCAGTTCGGAGGTCTCCATCTCGGTCAGCGCCACCCCGAGGCTGCCCGGCAGCTCCTTGTAGCCCATCGCGCGACGCTCTTCGGGCGTCAGGCTCCACACGTTGTCCTCGGCCTGCGGGCCCAGCACGTAGTTCTTCTCGACACCGCGCAGACCGGCGGCGAGCAGCACCGCGTAGGTCAGGTACGGGTTGCAGGCCGAGTCGGGGCTGCGCACCTCGATACGGCGCGACGAGGCCTTGCGCGGGGTGTACATCGGCACCCGGACCAGGGCGGAGCGGTTGGCCGCACCCCAGGAGGCCGCGGTCGGCGCTTCGCCGCCGTGCACCAGACGTTTGTAGGAGTTGACCCACTGGTTGGTGACGGCGCTGATCTCGCTGGCGTGCTCGAGGATGCCCGCGATGAACGACTTGGCGACATCGGAGAGCTGCAGCGGATCGTCGGGGCTGTGGAAGGCATTGGTGTCACCCTCGAACAGGCTCATGTGGGTGTGCATGGCCGAACCCGGGTATTCGCCGAAGGGCTTGGGCATGAACGATGCCCGCACGCCGTCGGCCAGCGCGACCTCCTTGACGAGGTAGCGGAAGGTCATCACGTTGTCGGCCATGGACAGCGCATCGGCGTAGCGCAGGTCGATCTCCTGCTGGCCGGGCGCGCCCTCGTGGTGGCTGAACTCGACCGAGATGCCCATCTGCTCCAGCGCGTCGATGGCGTGGCGGCGGAAGTTGGGCGCCGAATCGTGGACGGCCTGGTCGAAGTAACCGCCGTTGTCCGCGGGCACGGGCAGCGAGTCGTCGTCGCCTGGCTTGAGCAGGAAGAACTCGATCTCCGGGTGCACGTAGCAGGAGAAGCCGAGGTCGCTGGCCTTGGCGAGCTGGCGGCGCAACACATGCCGGGAGTCCGCCCAGGACGGGGAGCCATCAGGCATGGTGATGTCGCAGAACATCCGCGCCGAATGATGCCTGCCTGCGCTGTCCGACCACGGCAGTACCTGGAAGGTGGACGGATCGGGCCGGGCGACCATGTCTGCCTCGGAGACCCGGGCGAAGCCCTCGATGGAGGAACCATCGAAGCCGATGCCCTCCTCGAAGGCGCCTTCGAGTTCTGCGGGCGCGATAGCCACCGACTTCAGGTATCCGAGTACGTCGGTGAACCACAACCGGACGAAGCGGATATCGCGTTCCTCCAGCGTGCGCAGCACAAATTCCTTCTGGCGGTCCATGCTGGAAGCCTAGGTACCGGCTGTTAAATCTGTGTTACACACGCGTCGCGGTTCCGCCGACCAGGACGTGATTCAGTGATGCGGTGACCGCAGACCCCGGCCGCGAGTCCCCGTCACTCGCGGCGATCCAGGAACTACGTGCCCTGACCGGGGCGTTGCGGGCCGCCGAGGCGGCGGCCGCGGCCGCCGAATGGGGTGATGACGCGGCCCTCGCCGAGGAGGCCCGGCGGGCCCGGATCGAACTCGGGCGTGTCGTCGGCCGGGATGTCGGCGCGGCCGGTGCCTCCGAACAGTGGCTGGCCCGCGCCGCAAGCCACACCAGCGCCGTGGCGACGACCTGGGGTCTGCCGCAGACCCCGCAGCAGGCCGCGGCGAACGTCGTGGTGGCGGTGGGGCTGGCGCGGGCGGCGGTCGCCGAGGCGGTGACACAGGTGGCCCTGGCCCGCCAGGTGGCACCCGAGCCGACCCGGACCGCGGTGGTGCGCGGTGTCCGGCCGCTGCTGCCCGATCTGGGCCGCCGAGTCGTTGCCGAACTGCGTCACGTCGTGCTCGACAAGCCGCGCGCGATCCTGGTCCGCACCGCCATCACCCTGGGTATCGCGCTGTCCCTGGTCGGCTTCTATCACTTCTCCGGCCTGGTCCGCTATGACGCCGGCCGGCTGACGCTCTACMTGTTCGCGGCCATCGTCGGCAGCGTGGTCTGCACCAACGCGCTGTGCTTCGAGGCCGAGCGGGTGCGTCACGCGCTGGCGGCCGGTGAGCGCATCTGGCGCATCCTGGTCGTCAAGAACATCACCATCGCGGTGCTGGTGATCGGCGCGGGCCTGCCGGTGATCGGCGCCCTCACCGCCATCGGGGACGGCAATCCGATCGCCATGATCGACCAGCTCGTGACGATGGTGTTCATCTGGCTGGGCGTGGCGAACGTGCTCTCGGTGCTGTACCCGCTTCGGCACGAACCGGTTTCGGCCCGGCTGCACGACGGCACCTGGAAACCGTTCCTGTTCTCGTTCGCGCTGTCCTACGGTGTCGGGCTGACCGTCAACCTGATGATCTACTGGCGGCTCTGGTCACGGCAGTACGCGGCCCGCGAACTGGCCGGCGGGGATTGGGCCGCGTTCGGGCTAGTACTGGCCAGCGCGCTGAGCAGCTGGGTGTTGCTGACGGTCTTCGCGGTGGCGTGCAGCCGTGATCCCCGGGTGCGGGCGTTGTTGTCCCGCGAGATGATCCCTTTTCGCAAGGGATGACTAGCAGCGCAAACCGGGCGGCGGCTGAACCAGGTCCTGCAGGAACGCCAGCACGGTGGTGTCCACGCATTCGTCACCGTTGAACACCACGGTGTGCTGGGTGCCCTCGAAGGTCACCAGCGGCGCGTCGAGCTGACGGGCCAGTTCGACCCCGGCCTCGTACGGGGTGGCGGGATCGCGGGTGGTCGACACCACGATCACCTTCCCCGGGCCGGGCGAGGTCGCGGCCGCCGGGGACGACGTCGACGGCACCGGCCACATCGCGCAGGTATCGCGCGGCGCATAGCCGGTGAAGGCGCCGTACTCCATGAACGGCGCGGCCGCCCGGGTGCGTTGGTCGGCGTCCACCCAGGCCGCCGGGTCCGTCGGGAACGGCGCGTCGACGCAGCGGATCGCGGTGAACGCGTCCTGCTGCGTGCGGTAGTGACCGGTGGCATCGCGACGCCAGTAGTCGTCGGCCAGCTGCAGCAGGTCACTGGGATCGGTACCGCGCTGCAGGCCGAGCAGCCCGCTGGTCAGGTACGGCCAATAGCGCTTGCTGTAGAGGGCATTAGCGGTTCCGGTGATGGCGTCGGCGTATCCGAGTCCGCGCGGATCCGGGGTGGCCGCGGGCTGCTGCACCAGCGGGTCGATGAGTTGGTGGTAGCGCGCGACGGACTGGGCAGGGTCGGTACCCAGCGGGCAGTCCGCCGACTGCGCACAGTCGGCCGCGTAGTCGTCGAACGCCCGCTGGAATCCGGTCAGCTGCCACACGCTTTCGCTGATCGGATCCGAACCGGGGTCCAGGGCAMCGTCGAGCACCATCGCCCGGACCCGCTCCGGGTAGCGCTGCGCGTAGGCCGTGCCGAGTTCGGTGCCGTAGGAGAAGCCGAGATAGCTCAGTTGTTCCTCACCGAGAGCGGCACGTACCGCGTCCATGTCCTGCGCGGCCGAGGCGGTGCCGATGTTGGCCAAGAATTCCGGGCCCATGTTGTCCAGGCAGGACTGTGCGAACGACCGGTAGACCTCTTCGATGTGGGCGACACCGGCCGGGCTGTAGTCGGCCATCGGTTCGCTGCGGTAGGCGTCGAACCCGGCGTCGGTGCGGCACCGCAGCTGCGGGGTCGAGTAGCCGACGCCGCGCGGGTCGAAGCCCACCAGATCGAACTGTTGCCCGATCGGGGATGCGGCGAGCGCGGTGCCCATCTGCGCGACGGTGTCGACCGCGGAGGCGCCGGGACCGCCGGGATTGACCATCAGCGTCCCGATCCGGTCGCCCGCGGCGGGGATCCGGATGACGGCCAGTTGCGCTTGTGCGCCTTCAGGATTGGCACGGTCGATCGGAACCTCGATGGTGGTGCACTGCGCCGTGGTGATCACCGGGGCGTCACCGAGGAACTGCGCGCAGCCACCCCAGGACGGCGGCGCCGCATGCACCGGTGCGCACAGCATGCCGGCCGTGGTGAGCAGGGCCAGCAGCACTGCGAAAATCCTGCCCGCCAGCCACATGGCGAACATGGTCGCACGGGTACCGTGCCGGGTTCACCGGCGGATCGGGGAGGAGACCACCCGGGAACCAGACGGTGACGGCGCCGTTATCTGCAGCGGGTGCCCTCGGGCGGGACGACACCGTCGATCACGTACTTGGCCGAGATGTCATCCACGCAGGCGTTGCCCTGGAACACCACGGTGTGCTGGGTGCCCTCGAAGGTGAGCAGCGTGCCACCGAGTTGCTTGGCCAGGTCGACGCCCGCTTGATACGGCGTGGCCGGGTCGTTGGTGGTGGACACCACCAGGGTCGGCGGCAGGCCGGGCACGTTCAGTTCGTGCGGTGTGGACGTCGGCGGTACCGGCCAGAACGAGCAGGTGCCCATCGGAGCATTCCCGGTGAACTCGCCGTAGCTCAGGAACGGGGCGACCTCGCGGGAGCGCCGGTCCTGTTCGATGACGGTCTCTCGGTCGGTGATGGGCGGTTCGTCGACGCAGTTCACGGCGACCCGCACATCGGTCGAATTGTTGTAGTGGCCGTTGGCATCCCGGCCCATGTACAGGTCGGCCAGGGCCAGCATCGTGTCGCCCCGGCCGTCGCGCAATTCGCTCAGGCCGTCGGTGAGGTGGCGCCACAGGTTGGGCGAGTACAGCGGCAGGATGGTGCCCACGATCGCGTCGCTGTAGCCGAGGCCACGCGGATCATTCGTCGGAGCCGGGTTGTCGACCAGCGGGAAGACCAGGTCCTGATACACCTCGGTGGCCTTCGCCGGGTCGGTGCCCAGCGGGCAGTTCGGGTCCTGCGCACAGTCCGCGGCGTAGTCGTTGAATGCGGTCTGGAAGGCGGCGGCCTGCCGGAGATCGGCCTCGACCGGGTCGGCATTGGGATCGACCGCACCGTCGAGGATCATCGCGCGCACCTTGTCACCGAACAGTTCGGCGTAGGTCGCCCCGATGCGGGTGCCGTAGGAGTAGCCGAGGTAGGTCAGCTTCTCATCGCCGACGGCCTCCCGCATGGCATCGAGATCCTTTGCCACGCTTTGGGTTCCGACATTGGCCAGGAATTCCTCGCCCATCTTGTCCACGCAGCGGTCGATGAACTCCTTGGTCTGGGCCTCGATGTGCTTCACGCCCTCGTCGGTGTATTCCACCGTCGGGTCGGCACGCAGCTTGTCGTTGTCCTCATCGGAGTTGCACCACAGCGCGGGCTTGGACAGGCCCACTCCGCGCGGGTCGAAGCCGACCAGGTCGAACCGCGCACGCACCGACTGCGGCATGGTGCCCACGAGGTTGACCGCGGCCTCTACACCGGATTCGCCGGGGCCGCCGGGGTTGACGAACAGCGAGCCGATCTTCTCGCCGGTGGCCTTGATCCGGATCATCGCGATCTGCGCGACGTCGCCGTCGGGGTTGTCGTAATTGACCGGCACCGAGAGCAGCCCGCATTCCGCGCCCGAGGGGATTCGCGACTCCCCCGACGCGGCCTCGCACGGCGCCCACTGCACCGGGGTGCCGGGGCGGGGCGCAGAAATCACGGCCCGGCCGTCGACCGCGTTGCTACAGCCGGCGACCAGAAGCAGCACCATGGCGGCCGCGGGGACCCCGCGCGTGAGGTTCATGGCTGACCATGCTGCCATGCGCCGACATCGGAGCAGGTGAGGCTATCCGCTGATGGCCACCAGCTCGGCCAGTTCGACGGCGAAGTCATCGGCCATCTCCCACAGGTCAGGCAGCAGTTYGGGGCAGGAGATGAGGCCGATGTCGAGCTTGCCCGTCAGCGACATGACGGTGATGTTGAGCCCGGAGCCGTGGAAGATCGGGCCCAGCGGGTACATCGCCTTGACCTCACACCCGAGCAGGTACAGCGGCACCTGCGGGCCCGGCACATTGGAGACCACCAGGTTGTGCACCGGCGCGGCCGCCGAGAGCTTGCTGCGGGCATAGACCCGCATCGCGACCCCGAACACCGCCGGCGCGGCGAACTGGGTCCAGTCCTGCAGCAGGGTCGCGCCGATCGCCGAACTGTGTTGTTTTGCCACCGAATTGGCCGACGCGATGGCCATCAGCCGTTCGGCGGGATCTCCGATGTTGGTGTGCAGCGAGGAGAACATGCCCGACACCTGGTTGCGTCCGGGCCGATCGGACTTGTCGTGCACCGAGACCGGGATCATCGCCACCAGAGACGATTCCGGCAGCTCGTCGCGGTCGAGCAGGAAGCGCCGCAGCACCCCGGACACCAGGGCCAGGACGACATCGTTGACCTTGACCCCGAAATGGTCCTTCACCGTCTTGATATCGGCCAGGTCGAGTTCGGCGAACGAGATGTTGCGGTGCCCGGTCACATTGGCATTGAAGGCGGTCTTGGGCGCGGCGAACGGCGCCGCCATCGTCAGGCCCTTGGTGGCCCGGCGTGCGGTGTCGACGACCGTGGACACCGTCGCGGGCAGCATGTTGACGAGCTTCAGCGGCCGGGTGACGAACTTGACCGCACCGTTGATCGCGATCTCCAGTTCGGAGGCTCCCCCGACGCCCTCGACGGCGTCCGGTGGCGGCGCGTCGGGTTCGGTGGTGCACAGCGTGGACATCAGATTGGCACCGGTGACACCGTCGACGGCGGCGTGGTGCACCTTCGTCAGCAATGCCAGTCGTCCACCGGAGTGCGCGTCGGTGCCCGCGACGTTCTCGATGACCCACATCTCCCACAGCGGGCGGCTGCGGTCCAGCGGCAGCGACGCGATGTGTCCGCAGATCTCGGACAGTTCGGCGCGCCCGCCGGGCGACGGCAGCCCGATGCGGTGCAGATGGCGCTGCACGTCGAAGTCGGTGTCATCCACCCAGACCGGGTGGTCCAGGTTCAGCCGGCTGTCGGCGAGCTTCTCCCGGAATTCGGGCATCGCCTTGATCCGCAAGGTCAGTTCGTCGCGGAACCGGTCGAAGGTGTAGCCGCCGGGCATCGTGGAGGTGTCCAATTCCAGGATCGAGCAGACATGCAGGGGCTGGGCTGCGGTTTCGAGGTAGAGGAAGCTGGCGTCGAGACCACTGAGCCGTTGCATGCTGCCGATGCTAGGACCGTGAGGTGCCGATGTGAGGAAATCCACTCAACTCCGGCGTTCACCTTCACGTGCCCGGGTGGCACACTTGTAACCGTCAGATGACCCGGGGACCCGGATGGGCCACGAGGATCAACCCGACAACCACACATCGAGGGACAATGATGTCTGAGCAGTCCGTTTATGGTGCCACCAAAGCGCCCGTGAAGGTACGCACCCACCACCTGCAGAAGTGGAAGTCCGAAGGCCACAAGTGGTCGATGCTCACCGCATACGACTTCTCCACCGCCCGCATCTTCGATGACGCCGGTATCCCGGTGCTGTTGGTCGGCGATTCCGCCGCCAACGTCGTGTACGGCTATGACACCACCGTGCAGGTCACCGTCGACGAACTCATCCCGCTGGTCCGGGCCGTCGTCCGCGGCGCCGAGCACGCCCTGGTGGTGGCCGATCTGCCGTTCGGCAGCTACGAGCGCAGTGCCGATCAGGCGCTGGAGACCGCCACGCGATTCATGAAGGAGACCGGCGCGCACGCGGTCAAGCTGGAGGGCGGCGAGCGGGTGGCCGCCCAGATCGCCGCACTCACCCAGGCCGGCATCCCGGTGATCGCGCACATCGGCTTCACCCCGCAGAGCGTGAACGGCCTCGGCGGATTCCGGGTGCAGGGTCGCGGAGACTCCGGCGATCAGACCATCCACGACGCGATCGCGGTGGCCGAGGCCGGTGCCGTCGCCGTCGTGCTGGAGATGGTGCCCGCCGAGCTGGCCACCCAGATCACCGGCAAGCTGACCATCCCGACCGTCGGTATCGGTGCGGGCCCGAACTGCGACGCCCAGGTGCTGGTGTGGCAGGACATGGCCGGACTGACCTCAGGAAAGACCGCCAAGTTCGTCAAGCGGTTTGCCGAGGTCGGCAACGAGTTGCGCCGTGCCGCAACGCAGTACGCCGATGAGGTCGCCAGCGGGGTGTTCCCCGCCGAGGAGCACTCCTACTAGTCAGCCGAATTCCGGGGCGCGTTTGCCCAGGAACGCAGCGATGCCTTCTTTCCCGTCGGGAGAGGAGGCATTGCCTGCAATATGGCGTCCCTCATGCTCCAACTGGGCCTCGTAGCCCGCGGAGTAACTGGTCAACAGCAGCTGCTTGACCGCCGAGTTGGAACCCTTTGCACCAGAAGCGACCTCGGTCGCCAGTTCCGCCAACTTCGCGCGCAGGTCGGCGTCGGGAACGACGGTGGTCACCAGGCCCCATTCCAGCGCCTGCGGGGCCTTGAGCACCCGGTTGGTGATCATCAGTTCCTGGGTGCGCCGCAGGCCCACTAGTCGCGGCAGCACGTAGGAAGCGCCGCCGTCTGGGCTCAGGCCCGCCTTCGTGTAGGCCATCGTGAACGACGCCGACTCCGCGGCCAGCACCAGGTCACCGGAGACGCCCAGGGAGAATCCCGCGCCGGCGGCCACCCCGTTGACCGCGGTGATCAGCACGGCGTCCATCCGGGCGAAGGTCGACATGGCGCGGTGCAGATCGTTGGCGATGCCCTTGACGAAGACGCCCGGGTCGTCGGCCGCGGCCATCGCCTTGAGGTCACCGCCGGCGCAGAAGAACCGGCCCGCGCCGGTCAGGGTGACCACCTTCGTCTCTGCGGTGTCGCACAGCGACGCCGCATCGGCGAGGTCGCGCGTCATCGCCGCGTTCATCCCGTTGGCGGCATCGGGCCGGTCCAGGACGATGTTGACGACGGATCCGGCCCGGGTGAACTTCAGCGTCTCGAAAGCGGTCATGGCGCTCACCGTATTACGGCGGGGTGGTGATGTGTAACACGCGCCCCCAGAATCGAGGGCGTCGCACGCCCCGGGGTTGTTCACCTCGATGTGGCACGCTGTTCACAACTCCTGACACACGCGGTACCGAACAAGGGTGAACATGCCTGCTGATAAGCCAAAAGCGTCGCGCCACACCGAGGTTGAACGGAAATTCGACGTGGTCGAGACCACCGTCTCACCGTCCTTCGAAGGCCTCGCCGCGGTGTCGAGGGTGCAACACGCGCCCACCCTGACGCTGGAAGCGGTGTACTACGACACTCCCAACTACGACCTGGCCGCAAAGCGCATCACGCTGCGCCGGCGCACCGGCGGGGGCGACGCCGGCTGGCACGTGAAGCTGCCGGCCGGCCCGGATGCCCGCACCGAGGTGCGCGCGCCGCTGGCCGACTCCGTACCCGAGGACATCCGCGATGTGGTCGCCGCGATCGTCCGGGACCGTCCGCTGGGCGCGGTCGCGCGCATCACCACGCAGCGCACCGTGTCGTTGCTGTTCGGCGCCGACGACTCCCCGATCGCCGAGTTCTGCGATGACCAGGTGACCGCCGCCGCGCTGCGCCCGGACAGCGAACCGCAGACCTGGCGGGAATGGGAGCTGGAACTGGCCGAGGGCGTCGGCTCCACCGACGTCCTGGACCGGTTGTCGAACCGGTTGTTCGACGCGGGCGCGGTACCGGCCGGGCACGGCTCCAAGCTGGCCAGGGTGCTGGCCACCGCCGAACCGGAGGCAGCGTCGGTGGAGGCCTCCGACCCGGTGCGCCGGGCCGTCGCCGAGAACGTCGAGGAACTGATCTCGTGGGATCGGGCGGTGCGCGCCGATGTCTGGGATTCGGTGCACCAGATGCGGGTCGCCACCCGCAAGATCCGCAGCCTGCTCGCCGACGAGTCGTTCGGCCTTGCCGATGACGCCTGGGTGCTGGACGAGTTGAAGGTGCTGGCCGGCATTCTCGGGGTCGCGCGCGATGCCGAGGTGCTGGCCGAGAAGTACGAGGAAGCGCTCGACGGGTTGGCGCCGGAGTTGGTGCGCGGCAGGGTGCGCGAGCGGCTGGTGGAGGGCAACAAGCAGCGCTACACCAACGGGTGGCGGCGGTCGCTGCTCGCGATGCGCTCCGAGCGCTACTTCCGGCTACTCGATGCGCTGGATGAGCTGGTGGCCGCGCCGTCGGCGACCGGGGACAAGTCCGGCGACGAATCCGCGGCGGCCAGTGTGGCGGCCGCGTACAAGAAGGTCCACAAGGCCGCGAAGAAGGCCGAAGATGACGGCACCGACGAGTCGCTGCACCGGATTCGCAAGCGCGCCAAGCGGCTTCGCTACACGGCGTCGGCGACCGGGGATTCGGCGGTGGAAGCCAAGGCCAAGACCATCCAGAGCCTGCTCGGCGATCACCAGGACAGCGTGGTCAGCCGCACGCATCTGCTGGAGGAGGCCGACGCCGCGCACGCCGCCGGCGAGGACACCTTCACCTACGGTGTGCTGTACGAGAAGGAGGCCGAGGTGGCGCTGCAGGCCGAGGACGGGATCGGCGACGCCTTGAAGGCCCTGAAGAAGGCCGTCAAGAAGTAGGGGGCGGACGAGCTGGCCTGTAAGCCGGATTCTGTTCCTCTCCGGAGTTTCCGGTGAGGCGGCGACCATCCATCTGGACACACCGTTGCCGGGTGCCTCAAGCGGCCTACCCGCAAGCTCGGGCGAGCAGCCCTCGGACGCTTGCGCAGCCACAACCAGGTTGCGGCCTTCTTGGCCTTGCTTCGGGTGGGGTTTACCTAGCCATCCCGGTCACCCRGGATGCTGGTGCGCTCTTACCGCACCGTTTCACCCTTACCATTTCTGGCGGTCTACTTTCTGTGGCACTTTCCCGCGAGTTTCCCCGGATTGCCGTTAACAATCACCCTGCTCTGTGAAGTCCGGACTTTCCTCGACGCCCAGGTCGAAACCTGAGCTCCGCGGTCGCCCGGCCAACTCGTCCGCGCCGATCACCGTACCCTTAAGGCCATGGCACAGGTGCCTCCAGCCCGATATTTGCTGCATGCGAAGGATCTGGCAGACGCCCGGTATGCGGAGCCGATCACGGTGGACGACCTCGCCGCGGCCGCCGGACTGTCCCGGGCGCATTTCAGCCGGATGTTCTCCAGGACGTTCGGGGAGTCGCCGCGAGCGTATCTGCAGAGCCGAAGGTTGGAGCGCGCCGCCGCGTTACTGCGCCACACCGACAGATCGGTGGCAGACATCTGCGCGATGGTCGGCTTGACGAGTGTGGGTTCGTTCACCACCACCTTCGCCAGGGTGTACGGAAGGCCGCCCGCGGCCTATCGGGCCAGCCTGCCGCCCGCGAGCGTGTACGCCCGGGTGCCCAGCTGCATCGTCAAGCGCGATACCCGGCGCGCCCCGGCCGGCCGGTCCAAGACAGCACACGGGGAGAAGACGGCACCCGGCGATCGGTCGTAGCGTTGTCGGCATGATCAAAATCGCAAGCGCGCACCTGTGGGTGCACGATCAGGACGTCGCTCTTCAGTACTGGACCGAGAAGGTCGGTTTCGAAGTCCGCCAGGATGTTTCACTACCCGATCTCGACAACACCTTCCGCTGGTTGACCGTTGGTCCGCGGGGCCAGGACGACGTGTCGGTCGTGCTGATGGCGGTGCCCGGTCCGCCGGTCATGGACGCGGCCACCCAGCAGGAGGTCCGCAACCTCACGGCGAAGGGCTTTGCCGGCACGATATTTCTCACCACCGAGGACTGCCAGGGTTCATTCGAGGAACTGCGTTCCCGCGGAGTGGAATTCACCGAGAAGCCGCATCACATGCCGTATGGCATCGATTGCGGGTTCCGCGACCCGTCGGGCAACAGCGTCCGGCTCACCCAGCTGGCGGACGTGAGCGCGCTCAACTGACGTCAGAACGGCGGGTCGCTGTTGTTCTCGGCGAGTGTGGCTGCGTTGCGGGCGCGCTCGGCTTTGATGCGTTGGGCGCGGTCTTGGGCGCGGGTGCGTTTTCGGACCGGCATCTTGGCGTCGCGGTCGGTGTCGTCGATCAGGCTGATGGCGCGCTTCCGCGGGATGGGGATCTCGATGTTCCAGTGCGGGAACATGATTGCTGCCCCGGGCGCCTTGGTGTAGGTGTGCCCGGTCGGTGCTGACCATTGGATGCGGCCATCGGGTTTCGCTGCCGGTTCCCAACCACAGAACGTCTTGATCAAGTGGTGCAGACGGCACAGTGGTGCCAGGTTGCCGGGATGGGTGGCTCCGGCGGGCCACGGAGTCAGATGGTCGAGGTCACAGCGGTGCGCGGGCCGGTTGCAGCCCGGGAAGCTGCACGTCATGGCGCGCATGCGCACGAACGCGGTCAACGCGGCGGACGGCCGGTATTGGCGTTCGGCCGGCAGGTCAGCGATCTCCGAGAGCGGCTTTACCTTGGCGCCGGTCGCGACGAGGTCCGCCAGCATGTTGGCGGGGATGATGGCGCCGTCGAGCGTCACCCCGGGGCTGGGGTTGCACGCCGCGGGCGCGGCGGGCTCGGCGCGGGCCGCAGGTACGGCGGGCTCAGCGGGTTCGGATTCGGCCGCCGGAGTCTGCGGCTCACTCTCCGGTGCGGCYGGCTCAGCTTCCGGGGTGCCCGCACTGCCTGGGGTGGTGTGACGCGGGGACTCTTCRCCGGCGGCGGGCACCTGRTCGGTCAGCACATARATGGTCACTGCGCCTGCGCGCGGATCTTTCCCGCTGCCCTCACAACCAGCACCCCCACACGCGCACGCGAGGCGCTCCAGTTGCGGGCCCACCGCACCCAACGCTGCCAAGGCCGCGGCACGCAGCTCGCCCCGCGCGCGGGGATCATTGGCGCACACGGTGTCGGCCAGGTCGTTGAGGCGTTGTTCGAGGATCTTTTTGTCGGTGACGCGCAGCCTGCCCCAGAACGAGGACACCCCGTTGGGGTCGTCCTTGTCGTCGAACTCGACGTAGAGGTCTTTGGCGTTGCGCTTGGAGCGCACGACGGCGTCGGGGTCGAACTTCTCCACCCACAGATCGATGGCGCCGATCAACTGTTTCTCCGAATGCGCCCCGTACTCGCCCGCTTCCCCGGCGATGGCGGTATCGATCAACACGAGCGCGTCATCATCGTCGACCAGGTGGGTGCGCCAGGTGATCGCATCGATCACCGCCATCGAGAGCGCACCCTTGGCGAACAGTGCGGCGGTGCGGGGCAGCCGGTCACGCAGGGCCTGAGCGATGCGCATCTGCTTGGACGCCGAGTGCGGGTTCAGGTTGCAGGCCGCGGCCACCGCGGTCTGCGCCCACGCCCAACCATCAATGACCTGATGAGCGATCACGTCATCCTCGTCATCACACTGGCGGGCCACCACCTCACCGATGAAAGCCAACCGCGCCGCGGCAGCCACCGCCTCGTTCTGGGTCGCAGCCGTCACCGCCGAGATGAGCGCCTCATCGCTCAACTCGGCCAGTGCGGCGCGTCCCAGAACTTCGAACATGTGTTCTATATTACTAGCGTCCACCGACGTCAGAAAGCAGAACTTTCGCCGCTGTGGATAACTTTCAGTGACTCCGCCGCAGCACCATCACATTGTCGATCAGATGTCCCGGCTGCCCGTCGGGTCCGGTCGCCTCGCGCTCGACCGGGCCGACCTGAACACGTTCCCAGCCGTCGTCGAGGTCGAGCGATCCCACCACTTCCTCGGCACCGGGGAACTCGACGTGCCGGTGGTTCGACCAGGGCGGCGCCTCGCCATGGTCGACGATCACCAGCAGACCCCCGGGCGCGACCGCAGCCGCCGCCCGCTTCAACACGCGCGCCCGGTCCAGCGGAATCTTCGAATGCAGGAACTGTGCGGACACCAGATCGAACTCGCCGTCCGGGAAACTCACCTCCAGATCGTGGTGCTGAAACTCGATCTGGCTCAACAACTCCCCCGCGTCAGCGGCGGCCCGTTCCAGGGCCACGTGCGAGACGTCGGTCGCAACCACCGACCACCCCCGCGACGCCAGCCAGATGGCGTCGCCACCCTCACCGCATCCCAGGTCCAGGGCGCGCCCGGGTGCCAGCGACTCCGCCACCTCGGAGAGCCGGAGGTTCACCCGGCCACTCCAGACGCGATCGCGCTGGCCGTAGTGCTCGTTCCAGTGCTGTTGGACATCGGGCGCCGGCCACGGCGGAACGGGCAGCCCGACGTCATCGGCCAGCAGACTCTGCACCACGGCAGCCGCGGCCAGCGATCCGCCGGCCACCGCGGCCGCCACCTGAGGCATCTGCACGCTGACATCGCCGGCGGCGAACACCCCGGGCACCGTGGTGCGCTGGAACTGGTCGACGACGATGGCATCGGCGGCAACAGGACTCGCCGGCGCGAAGTCCACCCCGAGGTGGGCTGCCAGGTGGGAACGCTGGTGCAGGACAGCGGCTACCAGCACACCCCGTCGCGGCAGCGGTGGGCCCTCGGCGAACCGCACCTCGGTCAATACGCCACCCTCGGAATGGAATTCGCTGACCTGCCGGTCGTCCACGGCGATGTCCGCGGCGGTCAGCAGGTCATTCTGCAGGCCCGCGCCATTGCTGAGCACGACGATGTCGTCGGTCCAGCCCTTGAGCATCAGCGCCATGTGCACAGCGCGGTCCCYATCGGCGAGCACGGCCAGCGGCTGATCACGAACCTCCCACCCGTGGCAGAACGGACAGTGGAAAGCCGAGCCGCCCCACAGCGCCTCAAGGCCCGCGATCTGCGGCGGCTGGTACTGCATACCGGTCGCCAGCAGCAGGCGGCGCGCATGTTCGTGGCCGCCATCGGCAAGTTCGACGACGAAGCCCGGCCCGTCCGCTTTGGCGGCGGTCACCCGCACCGGCCGGAAGGTGACGTTCGGGTATTCCGCGAGTTCCACACGGCCCGCCTCGTAGAGTTCAGCGGGCGGGCGGCCGTCGTGACCCAGCAGTCCGCCGATGCCGTGGGCAGCCAGGTTGCTCTGGTCACCGTCATCGAGGACCAGGGTGCGACGCCGGGCGCGGCCGAGTACCAGTGCCGCGCTCAGGCCGGCCGCGCCGCCACCGACGATGATGCAGTCCCATTCGTTGTTCATGTCATCGAGCTTGCCGATCAGCGGACAAAATGCCAAGCTCGTTTGCCATGGAGGCAAAGAGCGTCGACGACACCGTCCGCAAGCGGTTACGGGATCTGCGCACCCAGCAAGGCCTGACACTGCAGGATGTGGCCGCCCGCGCCAGCATCGACGTGTCCACACTGAGCCGACTGGAATCCGGGAAACGGCGGCTGGCCCTGGATCACCTGCCCCGGCTGGCCCTGGCGCTGTCGGTCAGCACCGACGAGCTTCTGCGCGAACCGGAGTCCGAAGACCCGCGGGTCCGGGGCAGCTCCCACACGCGCCACGGGGTCACCTACTGGCCGTTGACCCGTCAGGGCCCGACTGGCGGCCGGCACACGTTCAAGGTGCGGGTGAGCACCAAGCGCAACACGCCACCGGCCGAGCTTCCCGTCCATGAGGGTCAGGAATGGATGTACGTGCTCTCCGGGCAATTGCGTCTGGTGCTGGGCGAACGCGATTTCATCATCAAACCCGGTGAAGCCGTGGAGTTTTCCACCTGGACGCCACATTGGTTCGGCACCGTCGACGGACCGGTCGAGGCCATCATGATCTTCGACGTCCACGGGGAACGGCTACACCTGCACTCCAGCTGATCACAGATACGAGGTCTGGTTGACCAGCCGCACCGACGCGAGCCCGTCGGGATAGAACTCCGCGATGCTCAACGACGCGAGATCGAGGTGCAGCCGGTAGAGAATCCCGGCGTTGCCGTCCAGTGCCAGCCGCAGCATGGTCTTGATCGGTGTGACATGGGAGACCACCAGCACCGTCGACCCGGCATACTCCTCGACGATCCGGTTGCGGGCCCGGCGCACCCGCTCCGCCACCGCATCGAAGCTCTCGCCGCCGGGCGGCGTCACGCTGGTATCGCGCAGCCATTTGCCGTGCAGCTCCGGATCCTGTTGCGCCGCCTCGGAGAACGTCAAGCCCTCCCACTTGCCGAAGTCGGTCTCGATGAGATCCTCGTCGATGACGACGTCGAGCCCGAGTTCCTTCGCGGCGGCGCTGGCCGTCTCGTGGGCGCGCCCCAGGGGCGAGCACACGACCGCGTCGATGCCGCCCTTCTCCCCCAGGTAGCGGGCCGCTGCCTCAGCTTGGCTGCGTCCGAGTTCGGTGAGCGACGGGTTGCCCCGTCCGGAGTACCGGCGGTCCACCGAGAGCTCGGTCTGACCGTGGCGCAACAACATCAGCCGGGTCGGTTCCCCACGGGCGCCGCTCCAGCCCGGCGAGGCGGGCGCCGATGCGGGGGCCGCCGCAGCGTCCATCGCCTCGTTGGCCAGTCGGTCGGCATGTGAGTTCTGGGCCCGCGGGATCCAGCCGTACTCGATCTGGCCGAACTGCCGAGCCAGTTGCGCGGCTTCACGATTGAGCTCAAGTAGATCGGGATGCTTGACGCGCCAGCGCCCGGACATCTGCTCCACCACCAGCTTCGAGTCCATGAACGCCACCACTTCGGTGGCACCCAGTTCGGCCGCCGCGGTCAGACCGGCGATCAATCCCCGATATTCGGCGACATTGTTGGTCGCCCGGCCGATCGACTCCTTGCGTTCGGCGAGCACCGCTGAGCGGTCCCCGCTGAACACCACCGCGCCATAGCCAGCCGGGCCCGGGTTCCCGCGCGATCCGCCATCGGCCTCGATGATGACCTTCACTGCTTGATCCGCAACAGGATCGYTCCACATTCCGGGCACCGCAGCACCTCGTCGTCCTCGGCGGCCTGGATCCTTGCCATTTCACCGCGATCGATCTCGATACGGCATGCCCCGCACCGCTTTCCCTGCAACAGTCCGGCACCGGGTCCACCACCGGTGCGCTGCTTCTCGTAGAGGGTGACCAGGTCTGCGTTCAGCAGCGACGCCAGCTCCGCACGCCGGCCCGCCGACACCTGACGGACGTTGTCGATATCCACCAGTGCCGCGTCGCGAGCCAGCTGCGCCGCCGACAATTCGTTCTGCAGAGCGTCGATACGGGCCAGGTGCTCGGACTGCTGGCGCTGCAACTCCTCGCGGCGTTCCATCACCTCCAGCAGCGAATCCTCCAGGGACGACTGCCGGCGCTCCAACGTCTCCAGCTCGTGCTGGAGCTCGCTGAGCTGCTTGGCGTTGACCATCCCGCCCTGCAGCAGCGTCCGGTCACGGTCCTCGCGCTGGCGCACCGAATCGATCTCGCTCTCCAACTTGGCGATCTCACCGTCGACGTCTTCCAGGGCGATGCCGACCACCGCCACCTGGTCGCTGGCCTCCTGGTACAGCGCCTGCACGCGTTCGAATTCCTGCTGTTCGGCCAGATTGGCGGCGCGGTGGTCGACGCGACGCAATTCGGCATCGACTTCGGCCAGGTCCAGCAGTGAACGTTGCTGACTCACTTCGGCTTTCATGATTGGGAACCTCCATCGATATTCCACGGATCGGTGCGCACGGTACTCACACGCACCGGTAATGCCTCGCCGAAACTGCCGCGCAGCAGCGATGCCGCCTGGTGACACCAGGGGAACTCACTTGCCCAATGCGCGACGTCGACCAGTGCCACATCAGAGACCCGGCCATGCTCGTCGGCCGGGTGGTGCCGCAAATCTGCGGTCACATAAGCCTGTACCCCGGCGCCGGTGACGGCGCCGAGCAGTGAATCCCCCGCGCCGCCGCAGACGGCGACCCGGGACACCACCGCGTCCGCGACTCCGGCGGCCCGCACGCCCCATGTGGTTGCGGGCAACGCGCCCCGCACCCGGGACACGAACGCAGACAACGGTTCCGGCTCCGGCAGTGTGCAGATCCGGCCGATCCCGACATCGGCAGGCAGTGGGGCCAGCGCGAAGACGTCGAAGGCGGGTTCCTCGTAGGGATGCGCGGCGCGCAGCGCGGTGAGCACCCGCCCACGCAGACGCGCCGGGGCGATCACCTCGATGCGGTCCTCGGTGACCTGCTCGACGGTGCCCACCTCGCCGATGGCCGGCGTCGCACCCGAGTGCGGCAGGAACTGGCCGGTGCCGGTGGCGCTCCAGCTGCAGCAGGAGTAGTCGCCGATCTGCCCGGCGCCCGCGGCGAATAACGAATCCCGTACCTGCGCAGCATGTTCGACAGGAACGAACACCACCCACTTGTCGAGATCGGGCCCCGACGGCCCGCGGGACAAGATGTCCTCGACCACCAGTCCCAGCGTCTCGGCGAGAGCATCGGAGACGCCCGGGGAGGCCGAGTCGGCGTTGGTGTGTGCGGTGAACAGCGCCTGCCCGGACCGGATCATCCGGTGGATCAGTGCACCCTTGGCGGTCGAGGCGGCCACCGTGTCCACACCCCGCAACAACAGCGGATGGTGCGCCAGCAACAGCCCGCCCTCGGGCACCTCGGCGACCACGGCATCGGTGGCGTCCACCGCCACCGTCACCGAGGTGACCGGCTCTGCCGGGTCACCGGCCACCAGGCCGACCGAGTCCCAGTCATGGGCCAGCGCAGGCGGATACGCCGCGTCCAGGACGTCCATCACCTCGGCGAGTGACACGCTCATGTCAGGGCCTCCACCAGCAGCGGCCATTCGGGGCGAACCGCCGCACGCAGATACTCGCCGTCCAGACCGACGAAGGTGTCGCACCGGCGCACCGCAATCCCCCTGCTATCCAGTTGCTTTCGGGTCAGTTCGGCATCGTCGACGCGGAGCAGCACAAACGGTGCGCAACCGTCGACCACGTCCACTCCGGCGGCGCGCAACCCGGTCACCATCTCCGCACGCAGGGCGGCGAGCCTGCGCCCGTCGGCGTCCGCCTCGGCCACCGCCTCCGGAGTGCAGCAGGCCGCGACGGCTTCGAGTTGCAGGGTGCCCAACGGCCAGTGCGCTCGGCGGGCCGTCAGCCGGGCCAGCACCTGCGGTGCGCCGAGTGCGTAGCCGACCCGCAGCCCGGCCAGCGACCAGGTCTTGGTGAGGCTGCGCAGCACCACCACATCGGGCAACGACATGCCGGCCAGCGATTCCGGCTCGCCGGGCACCGCGTCGGCGAAGGCCTCGTCGACCACGACGATCCTGCCGGGTGCGCGCAGCGCGAGGATGTCGCGCACCGGATGCAGCACCGACGTCGGATTGGTGGGGTTGCCGACCACGACCAGGTCCGCCCCAGCGGGCACCGCGGCACCGGCCAGCCCGAACGGCGGGTCGAGGACCACGTGACGGATCGGCACCCCCGCGGCGCTCAGCACGGCCTCCGGTTCGGTGAACGACGGCGCGATCAGCGCGGCCAGCGTCGGATCCAGGTTCGGTAGCAGCGCGAAGCCCTCGGCGCCGCCGGCCAGCAGCACGACCTCCTCGGCGTCGCGTCCGTGCCGCGCGGCCACCGCCTCGGTGGCCCGGGCGACATCGGCTGCGCTCGGGTAGTGCCCCAGATCGGTGAGCCGCACACCGAGGCGTTCGACCAGCCACGACTGTGGCCCGGCGGCCCGGACGTTGACGGCGAAGTCCAGCATCCCGGACGTGACGGCCTGGTCTCCGTGATAGCGCGCCGCCTGCCGAACCTCGTGAACCACAGCACGACAGTAGTGCGCCGACCAGCAGCACCGGAACATCGGCGACAATGGTGGGGTGACTGAGACCGTGACCCGAGCTCCGCAGTTGGTGCTGTTCGACCTCGACGGCACCCTGACGGACTCGGCGGACGGCATCGTCGCCAGCTTCCGGCACGCGCTGGCGAGTATCGGCGCCACCATTCCCGAGGGCGACCTCGCCGGCCGGATCGTCGGCCCGCCGATGCATCACACGCTGACCTCGATGGGCCTGGGTGACCGCGCCGACGAGGCCATGACCGCCTACCGAGCCGACTACACGACCCGCGGCTGGTCGATGAACCGCCTGTTCGACGGGATCCCCGACCTGTTGGAGGACCTGAAGCGCGCCGGGGTGCGTCTTGCCGTGGCGACCTCGAAGGCGCAACCGACCGCGCAGCGCATCCTCACCCACTTCGGGGTGGACGGCTATTTCGAGGTCATCGCGGGCGCCAGCCCGGACGGCACCCGAGCCGCCAAGGCCGAGGTGATCGCCTACGCGCTGGCGCAGCTGGGTCCGCTGCCGGAGCGGGTGCTGATGGTCGGTGACCGCAGCCATGACGTCGAAGGCGCCTCTTTCCACGGCATCGACACCGTGGTCGTCGACTGGGGATACGGCGGCGCCGATTTCGACGGGCCCGACGCCCCCGCGCCGCTGCACCGGGTGGCGACGATGGCGGACCTGCGAAGGGTGCTCGGTGTCTAGCCGGCGGGCTGGCGCGCAGCGACCGGGGGATCAGGCACTGCATGTGACGTTCGTCTGCTCCGGCAACATCTGCCGTTCCCCGATGGCCGAGAAGATGCTGGCCCACCAGATCGAGGGACGCGGTCTGGCCGAGCGGGTCCGGGTGACCAGCGCCGGGACCGGCGGCTGGCATGCCGGCGACGGCGCCGATCACCGGACCAATGCCGTCCTGCTGGCACACGGGTATCCGACCACCCACCGCGCCGCCCAGCTCGACGAGGACCACCTGGCCGCCGACATGGTCGTCGCGATGGGACGCAACCACGCCCGGATGCTCACCGACATGGGTGTGCCGCCGGAGCGGCTACGGATGATGCGTTCGTTCGACCCGCGCTCGGCCGCCTTCACCCTGGATGTCGAGGACCCCTATTACGGCGGGCCGGACGATTTCGAGGCGGTCTTCGCCGTCATCGAGGCCTCGCTGCCTGGCCTGCACGACTGGATCGACCACCAACTGGGGCGGCACCGATGAGCGCTTTCGCGAAGAGGAAACAGCCATGAAGCGCTTCGGATTCCTCTTCCGGCCGCAGTGGCTGGCGCTGTACGTCGTGGTGGCGGCCTTCGCCTGGCTGTGTTTCACGGTGCTGGCGCCCTGGCAGCTCGGCAAGAACACCACGACCTCACGCGAGAACACTCAGATCGCCAACTCGCTGAACACCGACCCGGTGCCACTGACCGACTATCTGCCGCAGCAGGATTCGTCGGCGCACGACCATCAGTGGCAGCGGGTGACGGCCTCGGGCCGCTACCTGCCCGAGGCGCAGGTGCTGGCCCGGTTGCGGTCGGTGGACGGTGCGCCCGCCTACGAGGTGCTGGTCCCGTTCGTCGTCGACGGCGGACCGACCGTGCTGGTCAACCGCGGCTACGTCAAACCCGACCAGGGCACCGCGGTGCCGCCCATTGCGGCCGCCCCGGCCGAGCCGGTGACCATCACCGCGCGGCTGCGTGATTCGGAGATGCTCGCCGTCGGCAGGGATCCGTTCCGTGCCGAGGGCGCCATGCAGGTCTACTCGATCAATCCCGGGCAGGTCTCCCAGGTGACCGGGGTCCCGCTGACGGGGTCCTATCTGCAACTGGTCGAGGACCAGCCCGGCGGACTCGGCGTGATCCCGCTGCCCGTCCTGGACGCCGGCCCGTTCCTGTCCTACGGGATCCAGTGGATCGCGTTCGGCATCATCGCCCCGATCGGCGTCGGGTATTTCATCCTCGCCGAGGTCAAGGTTCGGCGCCGGGAGAAGGCACTGGCCAACCCGCAGGGCGAACCCGAGCCCGGCGACGCGGCGCCGAAGCCGGTCAGCACCGAGCAGAAGCTCGCCGACCGGTACGGCAAACGGCACTGACGGCCACCGCCAGCACCGTCGCGCCGGCCTGAACCGCCCGCGACAATCGCACGCCGCGACGCAGGTCGGCGGCGGTGGGAGCAGGCCCGTCGCCCAGGGTCGGACGCATCTCCAGGCGGTGCGCATATTGGGTGGGACCACCGAGCTGCACCCCGAGCGCTCCGGCGAAGGACGCCTCGGCGACGCCGGCGTTGGGGCTGGGATGCTTGTCCGCGTCGCGTCGCCAGGCCCGCCAGGTGGCGCTCGGCGCGCCGCCGACCGCCAACACCACCAGCCCGGTCGCGCGGGCCCCCACGTAGTTCGCGACATCGTCGAATCGTGCTGCCGCCCAGCCGAACTGCAGGTACCTGGGCGACTTGTGCCCGATCATCGCATCCAGGGTGTTGGCACCGCGGTAGACCAGCAGGCCGGGCACGCCCACGACCGCGCCCCACAGGATCGGGGCGACCTGCGCGTCGGAGGTGTTCTCGGCGACCGATTCCAATGCGGCACGGGCCAGGCCGTCGGCGTCCAGCGCGGCCGGGTCACGACCACACAGCGACGGCAACAGCGCGCGGGCACCGTCGATATCGTCACGTTCCAGGGTGTCCGCCAGGCGGGCACCCGTGCGCGCCAACGATGTTCCGCCGAGCACCACGTAGGTGGTCACCGCGGTGGCCGCGGCCGTCCACGCCGGGCCGCGCCGGCGCGCGGCACGCTCGACGGCCAGTCCGAGCACACCCAGAGCCCCGAGCAGCGCGGCGGTGTGAGCGGCGCCGGCGGCCCGGCTGTCGGCGTAGGTGCGGCGCTCCAGTGCGGCCGCGGCAGACCCGAACGCGGCGACGGGGTGACCGCGCTGGGGGTCGGCCAGGCACACGTCGGCCAGATAGCCGGCCGCCAAGCCGATCGCACGGGCAGAGCTATTGGGCACAAACACGTCGGCAGCGTCTCACAAGGTGGTGTACTCAATTCCATGAGGCTCGGTCCCCCGCGGAATCCGAGGCGCGTCGCCGATCTGATCAATCCGGCCGCGGCGCTGGCACCTGCCGCGAACGTCATCATGCAACTGGCCTCCCCGGGTGTCGGGTACGGCGTCCTGGAAAGCCCGGTGGACCGCGGCAACGTCTACAAGCATCCGTTCAAGCGGGCCCGCACCACCGGCACCTATCTGGCCGCGGCCACCGTGGGCACCGACCACGACCGCGCCCTGATCCGCGGGGCGGTCGACACCGCGCACCGCCAGGTCAGGTCCGGCCCGGACAGCCCGGTGCGCTACAACGCATTCGATCCCACGCTGCAACTGTGGGTGGCGGCCTGCCTGTACCGCTACTACGTCGATCAGCACGAATTCCTCTACGGCCCACTCGATGACGAGTCGGCCGACGCGGTGTACCGGGACGCCGCCCGGCTCGGCACCACACTGCAGGTACGCCAGGACATGTGGCCTGCGGACCGGGTCGCATTCGAGGAATACTGGAAACGGTCGCTGGACGAGCTGCGGATCGACGAGCCCGTGCGCAGGCATCTGCACGGGGTCGCGGCGCTGGTCTTCCTGCCGACCCCCTTGCGCCAGGTGGCCGGTCCGCTGAACCTGTTCGCGACCACCGGATTCCTGCCCGCCGAGTTCCGCACCCTGATGCGGTTGCGCTGGACCAGCCGCCAACAGCGGGCGTTCGACGCGTTGATCGGCGCGCTACGGATCGCCGACCGCGTCGTCCCGCGCGATCTGTGGTTGTTCGGCTATCAGCTCTACCTCTGGGATATGCGGTCCCGTGCGCGACGTGGCAAACGGGTGGTGTGAACCGAACTATCAGGCAGGAGACTTCCATGGCAATTGCAGCGCTCAACCATGTGGCCGTCACGGTCAGCGACATCGAGGTGAGCGGGCCCTGGTACCGCGCGCTGATCGGAGCCGACCCCGTTCTCGACGAGCACACCGACGGCGGATTCCGCCATCTGGTGTGGTCGTTCGGGAACGGCACGCTGTTCGGGATCCATCAGCACGACCGGTCCATCTCCCCCGGTGAGTTCACCGAGTTCCGGGCGGGCCTCGATCACGTCGGGTTCGGCTGCGAGACCCGTGCCGAGCTACAGCAGTGGGCCGGCCGCCTCGACGATCTCGGTATCGCGCACGGCGGTGTGGTCGACGCGCACTACGGATCCGGTCTGAGCTTCCGCGATCCCGACGGTGTCGCGCTGGAGTTCTTCGCCCCGCCGGAGTAATCCCCGCCGAGTTGGGTACTTCCTAGGCATGCTGACCAAGATCGCAGGTGCCGCCACCCAGTTCGTCGAGGGCGTCGGGGGTGTCTTCGGTATCCGTGTCGGCACCGAGGAACCGCTCTTCGTGCTCGAAGGCCGGGTCGGTGAGATCGAGATCCGTCGGTATGGGCCGCGCGTCGCCGCGCAGACCAGCGTGAAGGGCAACGGTCAGGAGGCCCGCAGCGCGGGCTTCCGTCGTCTGGCGGGCTACATCTTCGGCGGCAACCATCGCAAGGCGAAGATCGCGATGACGGCCCCGGTGGCACAACACCGCGAGAAGATCGCCATGACAGCCCCGGTATCGCAGGCCCGCGCCGACGACAGCGGCGACTCGATCATCCGGTTCTACATGCCGTCGAAGTGGTCGCTGGACACCCTGCCCGAACCCGATGACAGCTCGGTGACCGTGGTGGAGGTGCCTGCCGAGCGCTTCGCCGTGCTGCGGTTCAGCGGTGACCGCAGTCCGACATCCGTCACCGCCAAGTCAGCCGAACTGCTGACCGCACTGCACGGCACCGAATTCCACACCGACGGAGAGCCGGTGGCATGGTTCTACGACCCGCCGTGGACCCTGCCGTTCCGCCGACGCAACGAGGTCGCGGTGCCGCTCACGGGGTGAGCAGCACCGCGCCCCCGGCGCGAATCAGTACTGGTACTCGGCCGGGCAGGACAGGTCGACGTAGACCGTCGCACCCGGGACCGCCGCGTCGGACGCGCCGCGCACCGAGTCGACCGAACAGTTGGACAGCGGCCCGTTGCGGGTGCCGTTCAGCTGCACGTTATAGCCCTGAGTGCGCAGGTCATAGATGGTTTCCTCGACCGACGACGCGCCGGCCGGCGCCGCCGACGCGGTGGCCGCCATCCCGAATGAACCGCCGGCCAAAGCCATGAAGGCTGCCGAGGTGAGGATGATTTTCTGCATTTTCGTGTTCCTTTCGAGCAGAGCTGAGCCACCCGGCGGTGCGTCGTGGGCACCCGGGGGCAGAACTCTGTGAGTTTGTGAAGTTGTGGCTTGTGTCTTCTAGGTGTTATTTACTTGCATATCAGTAGGTTTCAGGCACGTGACCCGCCTTCCGCTGAACCAGACGTGTTCATGTCTCTCAACGTATGAGCGCGAGTCATCACTGTCACGACACTCATATGAATCACCAACACTTCCCGACCGGTGGACATTCCACATATATGGTCGAATTTTCTGAAGGTGGTTGTCCAGGTAGGAATCCCGAGAGTCGTCCGGGGGTTATCCCCAGGGACCGAAGGCTCTACAGCCTGGATACGGTGCTGATCAGCGGCAGGTACACAGTGTCGAGGATCTCGGCGATCGCGTCGCGGCCCACCTCGGCGCGGGTGAACAGCAGTCGGTCTCGCAGCAGGTACCCGATGGACATCGCGGGCAGGCGCGAGATCTCCTTGGGTCCGATCTCGTCCCGTTCGCGTGCACGGGCCAGGGCCGGATAGACGGTGCGTTCGGCCAAGCCGATGATCTGCGCATGCAGAAGGTCCAGCAGGTCGTCGTCAGCGTCTGCGACCAGCCGCCGATAGTTGTCCACGCCGATGGCCACGAAGTTGTCCACGATCGCGGCGAACAGGGTCAGCAGGTTTTCCCGCAACGATTCCGTCGCGTCGAACACGAGATCGTCGGGTTCCCATCGGAGATTGGGCAACGCGTCCACGACCATGTGGGCCCGGGTCCGGTAACGACGGTAGAGAACCGGCTTGCTGGTCTTCGCCCGCCGGGCCACTCCTTCGAAAGTCAGGTCCGCATAGCCGTGTTCGGTGAGCTCGGCCCTGACCGCATCCCGGATAGCCGTCATCAGCTCGTCGTTACGGCGTCGCGTCTTCGGTTCCCCGTCCATGACAGTCCTCAAGGCTTCCGAACGGGTAGCTGCAGATACGACGGGTGCGAGCCACCGGTGTGAATGACGTGCTGCCCGCTGTTGGCGCCGGTGCATTCACGGATTGCGGGCATCAACGGGCCCAGCAGGGTGGCCGAGCTGATGACGAAGCGCAGTTGTTCGCCGGGATGAAAGGCGAGACCGATCGGCAACAGGTCGATTTCGATCTCGACGGGCTCGCCTTCGACGAGCTTTTCGACCCGGTCGAAGGTGTGCGCCGGGACATCCCGGGTCGACAACTCGCCGTCGAGGTGTCGGGCAGAGACGCGCAGCCGTCCGTCGGATCCTTTGTACCGCAGCACGGTTGCTCCGTGGTCGGTCAGGTCGTGGATTCGGGCATTCTGGTTGGGCACGGTGAACTGCTGCAGTGGGGTGCCGTACGCGTCGAGCTTCTGCACGAGCACGAAAAGATCCATGTCGTCGGCGCCGCGCGCTTCGACCCAGAGGTGCGCCTTCGGATAGCCGACCATGACGGTCTCCTCGTCGAAGCGAGCGATGAACGACACCGCATTCGGATTGGCGTCGACGGCGTAGCCGACCTCCACGTCCGCCGATGGCGGCTGGGTGCTCAATACCCGCGCGGCACCGTCGAGGTAGAACTTGGTCGAGACGAACCCGGTGGGCGGGAACCGGTCCGCGGCGACTCCGACCTGATCGCCACCGCGAAGGTCGAGAATCGAGTACCGAACGCGGGGTGTGGATTCCCACCCGTTGTCGATGTCCCTGAGATACCGGTCGAAGAAGCGGCGCAGATCTTCGCGGTTCGTCTCGTCGTAGTAATCGGGCCACTCCTGACCGTTGTGGATGCGCAGCCACTTGTCCTGCGACGCCATCCGCCGCCAGGCACGGAACGTTCCCGCAGTATGCAGGGTGTTCGTGTAGCTGGCCACCACGTAGGCCGGCACGGTGATCTTCTCGAAATCCGGGATCTTGTTCTCCCACAGAGTGTTCATCAGTGGGTAACGCTCCGCCTCGGCGAGTACATCTTCCTTCATGTTGGTGCCGAAGAAGCTTCCTTCCTGCAACTGCCGGGCGAACCCGGTGTCCGGCATGCCTCCGCGCATCACCAGATCGCGGTAGACGTCACTGACGCCCTCCCATGGGTTGATCGCCGCCAGGTGCGGGGGCTGCTCGGCTGCCGTCAACCACTGCGACACGGCCAGGTAGGAGGTTCCGCTCATCCCGACTTTGCCACTGCACCAGGGCTGTTCGGCCAGCCACTCGATCAGGTCATGGCAATCACGGCCCTCCTGGCGGTCCCACAACACACTGTTGCCGTCGGAGTCGACCACACCGCGAATGTCGGGGTTGCAGATCGCATAGCCATGGGCACACCAGTACGCCGGGTCGGGCCCCTCGAACTTCTCTAGTCCCGAGACGATCCCGTTGTCCAGTCCAACCATGGCGAACACCCCCATGACACTGGCCGAGGACCCCTGCCCCTTGCCGTACGGACTCCATGCCACCACGACGGGCACCTGTCCGGCACCCGCGGGGCGGAACACATCCACGTGGATCGTGACACCATCGCGCAGCCGGACCGCAACGTCCTTCTCGAAAACAATGTCGACCGGTATCGGCTGGAACTGCGGTGCCACCCGATAGCCGGCCTCCAACGTGCGCGTGCCCGGATCGAATCCCGTCAACACGCCGGTGCGCGCCGCGGGCAGCGGTTGCGATGGCGTGAAGATCATCTGATGTTCGGTGCTCATCGCGCACCCCCGGTTCCTCGTGAAGCCTCGACCGATCAAGATACGGCCCGTATCTTATTACGGTACACCCGCGGCCATGCCCGAACTCCGTGGGCCCCAGAACGAACACACAACCCGTCAAAACAACCCCTACATAGCAGGAGTGAGGGAATGCACTGATACAGGCACTGCGTTACAGTTTCTGACGCCAGATCCCAGCGTAAAATGGGATTGTTGCACCCGGTTTTCGCGGACATCGCGGCTGCCGGAGTTTCACCACATTGACACCAGGAGAAGGACGGAAGATGGCATYAAATCGTCTGGCTCGTCGTCGGATTTCGGCAGCGGTTGGCGGTGSCGCCATCATCGCGATGATCGGCTTCACCGCGGCGTGCAGCAGTGACAGCGACAAGCCCGAAGAGTCGCCCACCACGACCACGACCACCACGGAGGTCTCGCTGACCCCGACAGAGAAGTCGCTGAACCCCGGTGGCGGTGTATTCACACCTCCGGTGACGGCCCCGCAGCAGACCGTTGAGGGTCCGAACGACTGATCTAATTCATGGAAGTAAGGGCGTGTCCGAAATATTCGGACCCGCCCTTACTTGTTTGACGAGTTTTTCGAAGACGCTCGGAATTCGTCGGTGTCGGCGTACTGAATTCACGGTTCGGCGCGCCACTCCCCAGGGCCTACACGACGGCCGAGCTCCGGCCGACCGAGTCACGTCCGCGACATCGTGGTGCTGACGTTGCCGCATCCCACCCTCGCCGCCCACCAGGACGAGGTGTTCACCGGCCATTACGCTCGGGCCGAGGGGGCCCAGTGACACACATACGGATTGCAGTAATCGGCGGCGGAATCGTCGGGATCGCCATCGCCCGCGAGATCATCACGCGCCATCCCGACGCGGAGGTGACGGTCTTCGAGAAGGAGAACCGACTCGCCGCGCATCAGACCGGACGCAACAGCGGTGTCGTCCATGCCGGTCTGTATTACCAGCCAGGGTCGGTCAAGGCACGGTTGTGCCGCCGCGGCGTCGGGCTGCTCGAGGAGTTCTGCGCCGAGCACTCGATCCCCCGCATCGCCTGCGGCAAGGTGCTGGTCGCACTCGACGAGGAGGAGCGGGGCCGGCTGCTCGATATCGAGGAACGCGCACTCGCGAACGGTGTCCCTGGGATCCGCATCGTCGGACCCGACGAACTACGCGAACTCGAACCGCATGTGCGCGGCATCGCCGCCCTGCACTCCCCATCGACCTCGATCGTCGATTACGGCCAGGTCACTGAGGCGCTGGCGGTCGATGCGACCGCGGCAGGCGCCACGGTGCTACTGGGCCACGAGGTCACCGGCCTGCGCACCATGGGCGCGGAGGTGGTAGTGACCTCGCGTACCGCCGGGGGCACGGCGGCGACCACGTTCGATCGGGTGGTCGCCTGTGGAGGGCTGCAGAGCGACCGGCTGGCCGAGATGGCGGGCGACGGACCGGATCCGGTGATCATGCCGTTCCGTGGTGAGTATTGGACGATCAAGCCCGAACGCCGCGACCTGGTCAACGGTCTGGTCTATCCGGTGCCGGATCCGCGTTATCCGTTCCTCGGCGTCCACGTCACCCCACGCGTCGACGGCGAAGTGTTGATCGGCCCCAATGCCGTTCTGGCGCTTGCTCGTGAGGGCTACACCTGGCGCAAGGTGTCGGTGCCCGATCTGGTGGGGGTGGCGCGGACGCCGGCATTCTGGCGGTTTGCAGGCCAGCATTGGCGGACCGGGATCCGCGAAATGCGCGGGTCGCTGAGCAAGCATCGATTCGTCGAGGCCGCACGCGTGTATGTGCCCGATTTGGCGGACGACGATGTGGTGCCTGGGCCGTCGGGTATCAGGGCCCAGGCTCTCGATGCCGACGGCGGTCTGGTCGACGACTTCCGGATCAGCTTCCGCGACCGCATCGTCATCCTGCGCAATGCGCCCTCCCCCGCGGCCACTTCGGCGCTCGCCATCGCCGAACACGTCGTGTCCACCATCGATGCGGCAGAGGTAGAGCTGTGACAAACGCACTTTCTCGAGACCGGCGTGGTCCGGTGACGCTTACAGGTCGAACACCAGCAGCGTGCTTGACGCGGTCGCGACGACGGCGCCCGCCGCGTCGGTGACGACGCCCTCGGTGAAACCGACGCGCGATCCCGCTTTGACCACGGTGCCCGTCGCGGTGAGTGGGCCGCTGGAGAGCCGGACCGCTTTGAGGTAGTTCACCTTGATCTCGATCGACGTGTAGCCCTTACCCTGGGGCAGTGTGCTGTGCAGGGCGCAGCCCAGCACCGAGTCCAGCAGCGTGCAGACCAATCCGCCGTGGATGGCGCCGATCGGGTTGTACGCCGACTCGTCGGGCCGGCACGTGAAGACCACGCGACCCGGCTCCGCCTCCACCATCGTGAAGTCCATCAGGCCCGAGATCGGGGGCGGCGGCAACGTGCCTTCGGTCATGGCACGGAGATAGTCGATGCCCGACATCGCCAGGCCGGCCGCGGCGGTCGGCGCCGGATCGTGCCAGTTGACGACCTTTGAGCGTTCCTCGCCCCAGCCGTCCCGCTTGTCGGTGGTCTCAGTGGTTTGCGTGGTCACGGTGTCTCCTCGGTTCGGACGAAGGATCGGTAGCGGGGTGGGCGGAGAGGATCGTCGACGGCCACCGCGTGATCGGCACCCCAGGCCAGCAGGGCGTCCAGCACGGGAAGAAGGTCCCGGCCGGAGGCGGTCAAACGGTATTCGTCACGCGGAGGATGATCCTGATAGGCCGTTCGGGCGATGACCCCCGCGGCCTCCAGCGTCTTCAGGCGAGCTGCGATGCGGTCCCTCGGTGCGCCGGTGCCCGCCACGATGGCGCCGAAACGAACTGAGCCCAGGGCGATTTCGCGAATGATGAGCAGGGACCACTTCTCGCCGACGACCTCCATGGCCGCCGCGATGGGGCAAGGACGGCCCGCCAGATCGGCAAGCGGTGTGGTCGCCATGGTGTCAGCGTGCCAGAAGTGAGTTTGACAATCAAACTCAACGCTTGGTCGCCGTCATGGCTCGCCCACCAATCCGTGCTGCTATTATCTAGCGCACTATGGAATCGCGCACTGGAGATCTGCATTCACCCACTCCGCCGGGCACYGACGGCCGCCTGGGCGAGCAATTGTCGTTCGCGCTCTACGGTGCAGCGAACCGGATGGTTCGCCTGCACAAGCCGTTCCTCGAGCCGTTGGGACTGACCTTCCCCCAGTACCTGGTCATCTTGGCGCTGCTCGACGGCGCCCCCCAGACCGTCGGCGCACTTGGTGCCTGCTTGGACATGGACACCGGCACGATCACGCCCCTGGTCAAGCGCCTGGAAGCTGCCGGGTTGGTGTCGCGGGTGCGAGATCGCACCGATGAGCGCCGGGTGCTGGTCGACCTGACCGCCACAGGTCGCGGGCTCGAGTCGGAGGTCCGCGGCGTCACCGACAAGATCAAAACAGCCTGCCAGCTCGACGAGCCCGGCCTCCAGGACCTTCGACGCACGCTCGAGGGCCTCGCCCACCCCGCCGTCGACTGACACACAACACAACGAAGGAGCGAGAATGAGAATCGGCATCGTCGGCGCCGGCAACATCGGCAAGACGTTGAGTCGAAAATTGAGTGCGGCGGGACATGACGTCAAGATCGCCAACTCCCGCGGCCCGGAGACCATCGACCCTGAGGCGCTGTCCGTCGGCGCCCGCGCGGTCGACGCGGCCGATGCGGTGCGCGACGTCGAGGTGGTCATCTTGTCGATGCCGCTGAGTCGCATGCCCGCCTTCGCATCGACGTTGTCCGCGGCTCCGGCCGACGCCGTCGTCATCGACACCTCGAACTACTACCCGCACCGCGATGAGCGGATTCAGCCCATCGACGCCGGCGAGGTCGAGAGCGTATGGCTGTCCCAGCAGATCGGACGGCCAATTGTCAAGGCCTGGAACGCTATCGGGTCGGCATCATTCGCCGGCAAGGGCGCGCCCGCAGGAACCCCCGGCCGCATCGCCATTCCGGTCGCCGCCGACGACGCCGACGACCGCACGCTCGCAATGATGCTGGTCGATCAGACGGGATTCGACGGCTTCGATGCCGGCTTGCTGTCGGAGTCGTGGCGTCAGCAGCCGGGCGCCCCGTGCTATTGCACGAATCTCACCAGCGAGGAAATGGGCGATGCCCTCGCCGCTGCCGAGAAGGATCGGTTGCCCAAGCGCCGCGACATCTCCATTGCCGCCATCGCCGAACGCGTAGGCGACGGAACCACGAATCCTGATGTGGACTACGCCGTCCGACTGACGCGCGCGATCTTCATGTGACCGTGCATCCACTCCACGAACGAAGGTACTGACGATGACGAACAAGCCTGGCACTGTTGATTTTCCGTCGAAGATCGGAGTGTTCTGGAATAGCGAGCCCTGGCCGATCCGCGATGCGCAGAACATGGCCCGCGAGATCGAGGAGCTCGGGTACGGGTCGCTGTTCATGCCCGAGGGCAACGGCAAGGACGTGCTCGTCGAATCCGCCGCCCTCCTCGGTGCCACCGAACGCCTGGTGGTCGGCACCGGCATCGCCAACATCCACGTCCGGTTGCCCACCGCGGCGGAAAGTGGCGCCCGGATGCTCACCGCCCTGTACCCGGGACGGTTCGTCCTCGGGCTGGGCGTCAGCCACGCCCCCTTCGTCGAAGGTTCCCTCGGCGGCGCCTATCGGAAGCCGCTGGCGATGATGCGGGCGTATCTGGACGGCATGAACGCGGTACCGGCCGAGCTCGAATCCGGCTCGCGGCCAACGCGTCTGCTGGCTGCGTTGGGTCCCAAGATGATCGAACTTTCCGGTGAGGGTGCCGACGGCGCGCATCCGTATCTGGTGCTGCCCGACCAGACGCGGAACACCCGTGCGATCCTGGGTGAAGACCCGTGGATCGTCACCGAGCAGGCCATCGCCATCGGCGGCAGTGTCGATGATCAACTGCGTCGCGCGCACAGCCACTTGGATCTCTACTCGCGGCTGGACAATTACCGGAATTCCTGGCTGCGGCAGGGTTTTGACGAGACCGACCTGGTGATCGGCGGTTCCGAACGGCTGGCACGTGCGCTGGTCGGAATGGGAACAGCCGAGGAGGCGGCCGCCTCGGTCACCGCACATCTCGACGCCGGCGCCGACCACGTCGTCGTACAGGTCGCCGTCGACGACCCGACCGACGACCCGCTGCCCAATCTGCGGGCACTCGCAGCGGCATTGGGCATGTGATGCGATCTCCTGGAAACGACGGAACCCGAAAGAGACCACAAATGACCAGCACCACAACGCCGTTCGTGAATGTGATCCGGTCCCGGCGGTCGGCTCGGAAGTTCCTGCCGACTCCCCTGCCGGCGTCTGACATCCGCGCCGTACTCGAAGATGCACAGACCGCGCCCTCGAACAGCAACACCCAACCGTGGCAGGTGCATGTCGTCTCAGGCGCACTGCGGGATGCCATCAGCGACGAACTCCTGCGGGCCTACGACGACGGGCGCGAGTCCGCCGATTTCACCTTCGACTATGGCGACGGCACCTACCGGGAACGGTCACGCGCCCACGGTGCAACGCTGTACGAGGCGTGGGGTATCGGCCGCTCGGACGTAGCGGGCAGACACGAGGTCGTGCGCGACAATCTGCGCTTCTACGGCGCCCCCCATGTCGCGTTCCTGTTCATGCCCAAGCTGGGTGACGGGGTACGCACTGCCGGCGATATCGGCATGTATGCGCAGACATTCCTGCTGTCGTTGGCCGCTCGGGGTTTCCACAGCATTCCGCAGACCATTCTGGGTATGTATGCCGACGTCGTGCGCGAAGCACTCGGCCTGTCTGACGAGCTCAAATTGCTGTTCGGAATTTCCTTCGGCACAGCTGATCCGGCGGCTCCGGTGAACGACGTTCATATGCATCGCCTGCCTCTGAGCGAAAGTGTCGTGCTGCACGGAATTGAGGACTGACGGCCGTTCGGATCGGCGCTCTGCTGCTTACGGACTCCGACGCACGATTCCGAGTAAGACGGTCGCCGCCGACGGACCAGATGTTCGGCACGCAAAACCCTCTGAACTGCGATTTTGATGGTGGGCGCGGACGGTATCGAACCGCCGACCGCTGGTGTGTAAAACCAGAGCTCTACCACTGAGCTACGCGCCCCGTCGCAGGCAACTTACACGTCGCGCCCGCGTGCGGTGAAATCCTCAGCCGTCCCGCAACGCCCCTAGGGCCTGCTGCCAGACCGACTGGTCACGCAGCTCGCCGGGCTGCATCATCTCCGCGAACCGGATCACCCCGCCGCGATCGACGGCGAACGTGCCCCGGTTCGGGTAGCCGGCGTCGGCGTTGAACACGCCATAGGCCTGCGTCACGGCCCCGTGCGGCCAGAAATCCGACAACACCGGGAATCCGAACCCGTTCTCGGTGGCCCAGACTTTGTGGATGGGCGGCGGTCCGACCGACACGGTGAGCACCGCGGAATCATCGTTCTGGTACTCGGACAGCCGGTCGCGGATCTCCCCGAGTTCGCCCTGGCACACGCCGGTGAACGCCAGCGGGAAGAACACCAGCAGCACATTCTTGTCGCGCAACCCGGATAGCGTGACGGCGCGGCCGTGCTGGTCCTTGAGCGTGAAGTCCGGCGCGCTGTCGCCGACAGCGAGCATGCCTACCGGCTCTTCGCGACGGCCTTGGACTTCGGCTGTACCAACCGGCTGGCGATCCAGTCCCCCAGATTCGCCGATGAGGTCTGCATGAGCCCCGCGGTGGGCGCGGACTCGGCGATCTCGGCAGGCTGCACATGGCCGGGCTTGCCGGTCTTCGGTGTCACCACCCAGATCACGCCGTCATCGGCGAGCGGGGTGATGGCGTCCATCAGCCGGTCGACCAGGTCACCGTCGTCATCGCGCCACCACAGCAGGACGACGTCGACCACCTCGTCGGAGTCCTCGTCGAGCATCTCGCCGCCGCTGACATCCTCGACATCGGCCCGGATATCGTCGTCGGTGTCCTCGTCCCAGCCCAACTCCTGGACGACCTGACCCTTCTCGATGCCCAATTTCTGGGCGTAATTCGGGTCGGAATCCTTCCCCGCCGCGACCACCTTCTGTCCTCCCTCATCCTGCTTCGTATGTGCCTCCGAACTTCTGGAGCCCTATCGTCGCACGTCGTGTTGTGGTAGCTGCCCACTGGCAGCAAGTTTGATCGAGTTCGTCAATATGCGGCGTCGCACAGGTCCAGCGCCACGGTCCGGGAATCGTTCAATTCGTTGATGGCGTCGTTGAACGGACTCGGGCCGATATCTGTCTCGATCGCCGACGCCACCGCCCGCGCCGCGTCGACCCAGCGGGTCAGCGCGCCGCTCAACTCCGGCCCCAGCGGATCGGACAGGCTGCCCGAGACCAGGTCGGCGCTGCCGTTCAGCGCGGCGATCGCCGGGCCGGCCGTGGCCACCACGTCGGCGTTCTGGTTGTACGCGTCGACATAACCGTTGACCGAACTGATGGCGTCCGCGCTGCTGTTGCTGATCGCCTCGCACGAGGTGTGCACGGCGCGGTTGGTGATGGACACCTGACGCTCGGACTCCTTGGCGCTGGAACTCGCCACCGACTCGGCGATCGACGCGGACACCGAGGCCTGGTAGATCGGCGCGTCGGCCTTGTCCACCGTGGCGGTACCGCTGGTGACACTCGTGCACCCCACCACGACCAGGGCCAGGCCCGCGGGCGCTCCCAGTGCCAGCGCAGCGATGCGCATCCGCGTCGGTGCTGCGGACCCCCGCCAACTGTTCAGCATCGTGGCCAAACTTACCGGTTCACCCGCCGGATGGGCAGATCATTGCGGTAGGCAACCCCGCCCGGTGATCTGCGGCAGGATAGGGGGACGATAGAGGGTGCCACAAGCATCAAGTATCCGACACCAAGCACCTTTCAACCGAGGAGCCGTAGTTGACCACCGAGTTCGCGCGCCAAGACCTGGCCCAAAACTCTGGCACCACAGGCGAACCCGACCGGGTTCGTGTGATCAGGGAGGGCGTTGCCTCCTATCTGCCCGATATCGATTCCGAGGAGACAGCCGAGTGGATGGAGTCGTTCGACCAGTTGGTTGAACGCTCCGGTCCCGCCCGGGCGCGCTACCTGATGTTGCGTCTGCTGGAACGCGCCGGCGAGCAGCGTGTTGCCATTCCCGCCTTGACCTCCACCGATTACGTCAACAGCATCCCCACCGAACTGGAGCCCTGGTTCCCCGGTGACGAGGACGTCGAACGACGCTATCGAGCCTGGATCCGCTGGAACGCCGCCATCATGGTGCACCGCGCCCAGCGCCCGGGAGTCGGTGTGGGCGGCCATATTTCGACGTATGCATCGTCGGCGTCGCTGTACGAGGTGGGGTTCAACCACTTCTTCCGCGGCAAGTCCCACCCCGGTGGTGGGGACCAGATCTTCATCCAGGGCCACGCCTCCCCCGGTGTCTACGCCCGCGCCTTCCTGGAGGGCCGGCTGTCCACCGACCAACTGGATGGTTTCCGCCAGGAGCACTCGCATTCCGGTGGCGGACTGCCGTCCTACCCGCATCCGCGGCTGATGCCCGACTTCTGGGAATTCCCCACGGTGTCGATRGGCCTTGGCCCGATGAACGCGATCTATCAGGCGCGCTACAACCACTACCTGAACGACCGCGGCATCAAGGACACCTCCGATCAACATGTGTGGGCGTTCCTCGGCGACGGTGAGATGGACGAGCCCGAGAGCCGCGGCCTGATCCAGGTGGCGGCCAACGAGGCGCTGGACAACCTGACCTTCGTGGTCAACTGCAACCTGCAGCGCCTGGACGGCCCGGTCCGCGGTAACGGCAAGATCATCCAGGAACTGGAGTCGTTCTTCCGGGGTGCGGGCTGGAACGTCATCAAGGTGGTGTGGGGCCGCGAGTGGGATGCGCTGCTGCATGCCGACCGCGACGGCGCGCTGGTCAACCTGATGAACACCACCCCCGACGGTGACTACCAGACCTACAAGGCCAATGACGGCGCCTACGTCCGCGACCACTTCTTCGGTCGCGACCCGCGCACCAAGGCCCTCGTCGATCCGATGACCGACAAGGAGATCTGGAACCTCAAGCGCGGCGGGCACGACTACCGCAAGGTGTACGCGGCCTACCGGGCGGCGATGGAGCACAAGGGTCAGCCGACGATCATCCTGGCCAAGACCATCAAGGGCTACACGCTGGGCCAGCACTTCGAGGGCCGCAACGCCACGCACCAGATGAAAAAGCTTGCCCTGGAAGACCTCAAGGCGTTCCGCGACGTCACCCGGGTACCGGTTTCCGATGCCGAGTTGGAGAAGGACCCGTACCTGCCGCCGTACTACCACCCCGGGCCCAATGCCCCCGAGATCCGGTACCTGCTGGACCGCCGGCGCACCCTGGGCGGGTTCCTGCCCGAGCGCCGCACCAAGTCCAAGGCGCTCAAGCTGCCACCCACCGACACCTACAAGGCGCTGAAGAAGGGGTCGGGCAAGCAACCGGTGGCCACCACCATGGCGACCGTGCGGACCTTCAAGGAACTGTTGCGCGACAAGAACATCGGGCCGCGCATCGTGCCGATCATCCCGGACGAGGCACGCACGTTCGGTATGGACTCGTGGTTCCCGAGCCTCAAGATCTACAACCGCAACGGCCAGCTCTACACCGCGGTGGACTCCGAGCTGATGCTGGCCTACAAGGAATCCGAGATCGGCCAGATCCTGCACGAGGGCATCAACGAGGCCGGCTCGACGGCGTCGTTCACCGCGGTGGCCACCTCCTACGCCACGCACAACGAGCCGATGATCCCGATTTACATCTTCTATTCGATGTTCGGGTTCCAGCGCACCGGCGACGGGTTCTGGGCGGCCGCCGATCAGATGGCCCGCGGGTTCGTCCTGGGTGCGACCGCCGGTCGCACCACGCTGACCGGTGAGGGACTGCAGCACGCCGATGGGCATTCGCTGTTGCTCGCCTCGACCAACCCGGCCGCGGTCACCTACGACCCGGCGTTCGCCTACGAGATCGCCCACATCGTGGAGAACGGCCTGCAGCGGATGTACGGGGAGAACCCGGACAACGTGTTCTTCTACATCACCATCTACAACGAGCCCTACGTGCAGCCCGCCGAGCCGGAGAACTTCGATCCCGAGGGCGTGCTGCGCGGGATGTACCGGTTCCGGGCCGCTCCGGAGAAGCGCAGCAGCACCGCGCAGATCCTGGCCTCGGGGGTGTCGATGCCCGAGGCGATCAAGGCCGCCGACATGCTCGCCGAGAAGTGGGACGTGGCCGCCGATGTGTGGTCGGTGACCAGTTGGGGCGAGCTCAACCGTGACGGTGTCGCGGTCGAGAAGCAACGGCTGCGCCACCCCGATCAGCCGGCACCCACGGCCTATGTCACCCAGGTGCTCGCCGATGCCACCGGACCCGTGGTGGCGTTCTCGGACTGGATGCGTGCGGTTCCCGAGCAGATCCGGCCCTGGGTGCCCGGCACCTACCTCACCCTGGGCACCGACGGGTTCGGCTTCTCCGACACCCGTCCGGCGGCGCGCCGCTACTTCAACACCGACGCGGAGTCGGTCGTGGTGGCCGTCCTGGAAGCACTCGCCCGCGACGGGGAGATCGATCCGTCGGTGGCGATCGCGGCCGCCAAGGAGTACCAGATCGACGACGTCAAGGCGGCCGGCGTCTCCTACGCCGACACCGGAAGCGCCTAGTGGGTGGTGGGAGCGTCAGTCGGACTCATCCCGGCTGACGCTCCCACAACTCCTGACAAACGGATCCATACAAAAAACAGGCGTATCTTTTGGGGATGCCCGACAATCGGTTCGCCCCACCTCCGGCGTCGACGCTGGAAGTGCTGCAGAGCGTCCCCGAGTCGGCGCTGCGCCGCCTCAAGCAGTACTCCGGCCGGTTGGCGACCGAGGCGGTCCACGCCCTGGAGACCCGGCTGCCGTTCTTCGCCGACCTGGAGGCCTCCCAGCGCGCCAGCGTGCAGCTGGTCGTGCAGACCGCGGTGATCAACTTCGTCGAATGGATGCGCGATCCCAACAGCGACGTCGGCTACACCGCCCAGGCCTTCGAAGTGGTGCCTCAGGATCTGCGCCGTCGTGTCGCACTGCGTCAGTCGGTGGAGATGGTGCGCGTCACCATGGAGTACTTCGAGGAAGTCGTGCCGCTGCTGGCCCGCAACGAGGAGCAGTTGACGGCGCTGACCGCGGGCATCCTGCGCTACAGCCGCGACCTGGCGTTCGCCGCCGCCACCGCCTACGCCGACCAGGCCGAGGCACGCGGCGCCTGGGACACCCGGATGGAGGCCAACCTGGTCGACGCCGTGGTCCGCGGGGACATGGGACCCGCGCTGCAGTCCCAGGCGGCGGCACTGAACTGGGACGCGACCGCACCGGCCACCGTCATCGTCGGGCTGCCACGCCCCGATCGGATCGAGCAGGCCGGTGACGACGTGCACGCCGCGGCCAGGAAGTGCGGTCGCGCCGCCCTGTCGGATGTGCACGGCACCTGGCTGGTCACCATCGTCACCGGTGGGCTGTCACCGACCGAACGGTTCCTTGCCGAGCTGATGAACGTCTTCGGCGACGGCCCGGTCGTCATCGGACCCACGGTGCCGACCTTGGGCGCGGCCCACCGCAGCGCCGCCGAAGCCATCGCCGGGATGAACGCCGTCGCAGGCTGGAGCGGGGCGCCGCGTCCGGTCTCGTCCCGCGAACTGTTACCCGAGCGGGCGCTGCTCGGCGACCCGCACGCGATCGCCGTGCTGGCCACCGAGGTGATGCGCCCCCTGGCCGACGCCGACCCCGCGCTCACCAAGACGCTGGACGCCTACCTCGATTCCGGTGGGGCCATCGAGGCGTGTGCCCGCAAATTGACGGTTCATCCAAACACCGTGCGCTATCGCCTCAAGCGAATCACCGATTTCACCGGACGGGATCCGACCGTCCCCCGCGATGCGTACGTCCTGCGGGTCGCCGCGACGGTGGGACGGCTCAAAGGTGACGCAAGCCACTTCAGCTCGCCAAACGGCTATTCCGCGGCGTCAAACGGACAACAGATCACCCGCTGGGGCGGATACACCCCATGAGTCCAGATCGCGGTCAGGTCTCGGCACGGTCGCTTCACGTGCGCTTTTGTGGAAACTCCACAAAAGAATAAGACAAGGTTCATAATCTCTTACACCGCGCTGAGGGGCTCTCACAGTGTTCTCTTAATCCGTGCCCCAAAAGACTGTGCTTGCTCTGCTTGCTCCCGGACAGGGCTCTCAGACCCCCGGCATGCTCACCGCGTGGTTGGAGCTGCCCGGTGCGGCGGAACGACTGAGCGCGTGGTCGGAGATCGCCGGACTGGACCTGGCGCGCCTGGGCACCACCGCCACCGCCGAGGAGATCACCGATACCGCGGTGACCCAGCCACTGGTGGTGGCCGCCACTCTGCTGGCACACGAAGAACTGACCACGCGTGGCCTCATCGCCGATAAGGATGCCGCCGTCGCCGGGCATTCGGTCGGCGAGATCGCGGCCTATGCCATCGCCGGCGTCATCTCCGCCGATGACGCGGTGAAGCTGGCCGCCACCCGCGGTGCGGAAATGGCCAAGGCCTGCGCACTGGAGCCGACCGGCATGGCCGCGGTGCTCGGTGGTGAAGAGGCCGAGGTGCTGGCCCGCCTGGAGTCCCTGGACCTCATCCCCGCCAACCGCAACGCCGCCGGCCAGATCGTCGCCGCCGGAGCGGTCGCGGCACTGGAGAAGCTCGCCGAGGATCCGCCGGCCAAGGCCCGGGTCCGGGTGCTGGCCACCGCCGGGGCGTTCCACACCCGCTACATGGCTCCCGCGGCCGAGGGTTACGCCGCGGCAGCCGCCACGGTGGCCACCAACGAGCCCACCGCGACGCTGCTGTCCAACGCCGACGGCAAGCCGGTCGCTTCGGCAGCCGACGCGATGGCCAAGCTCGTCGCGCAGATGACCCGGCCGGTGCGCTGGGACCTGTGCAACGAGACGCTGCGCGGCCTGGAGGTGTCGGCCATCGTGGAATTCCCGCCCGCGGGAACCCTGGTCGGTATCGCCAAACGAGAACTGAAGGGCACACCGACACATGCGGTGAAGGCCCCGTCAGACCTGGACGGACTCGCCGAGCTCTGAGTCCGGGTAGCACTGCCCGAACACCAAGACGTTCAACCTCACTCCGACAGCCGGAGTGCCGTAACAAGAAGGAGCCATTGTGGCCAACCAAGAAGAAATCATCGCCGGCCTCGCCGAGATCATCGAAGAGGTCACCGGCATCGAGCCCTCCGAGGTCACGATGGAGAAGTCCTTCGTCGACGACCTGGACATCGACTCGCTGTCGATGGTGGAGATCGCCGTGCAGACCGAGGACAAGTACGGCGTGAAGATCCCCGATGAGGATCTGGCCGGCCTGCGCACCGTCGGTGACGTCGTCTCCTACATCCAGAAGCTGGAAGAAGAGAACCCCGAGGCTGCCGCCGCACTGCGCGAGAAGTTCGCACAGTGACACGTCCTTCCACTGCTAATGGCGGTTTCCCTAACGTCGTCGTGACCGCCGTCACGGCGACCACTGCGCTCGCGCCGGACATCGAGAGCACGTGGAAGGGCTTGTTGGCAGGCGAAAGTGGCATCCGCATTCTCGAGGACGATTTCGTCGAGAAGTGGGACCTGGCCGTCAAGATCGGTGGCCACCTCGCGGAACCCCTCGATCCACTGATGTCGCGGCTGGAACACCGCCGCATGTCCTACGTGCAGCGCATGTCGAAGTACCTCGGCAATCAGCTGTGGGACAGCATCGGACGTCCGGAGGTCGATCCCGACCGCTTTGCGGTCGTGATCGGCACCGGTCTCGGTGGCGGCGAGAAGATCGTCGAGATGTATGACGCGATGAACGAGGGCGGGCCCCGCAAGGTGTCCCCGCTCGCCGTTCAGATGGTCATGCCGAACGGTGCAGCCGCCGTGGTCGGCCTCGAACTCGGGGCCCGCGCCGGTGTCATCACACCGGTGTCGGCGTGTTCGTCGGGCTCCGAGGGCATCGCCCACGCATGGCGACAGATCGTCATGGGTGACGCCGATATCGCGGTCTGCGGTGGCGTCGAAGGCGCCATCGAGGCGCTGCCCATCGCCGCGTTCTCGATGATGCGTGCGATGTCGACCCGCAACGGTGATCCGACGGCGGCCTCGCGGCCGTTCGACAAGGACCGGGACGGTTTCGTGTTCGGCGAAGCCGGTGCGCTCATGGTCATCGAGACCGAGGAGCACGCCCTGGCCCGTGGCGCCAAGCCGCTGGCCCGCATCATGGGTGCCGGTATCACCTCCGATGCGTTCCACATGGTCGCTCCGTCACCGGACGGTCTTCGGGCCGGCCAGGCGATGAAGCGCGCGATGGAAACCGCGGGGCTGTCCCCCAAGGACATCAGCCACGTCAACGCACACGCCACGGCAACCCCGATCGGTGACACCGCAGAGGCAAATGCACTGCGCGTCGCCGGAGTGGACCACGCCGCGGTGTACGCGCCGAAGTCGGCACTGGGTCACTCGATCGGTGCCGTCGGCGCCCTGGAGTCGATCCTGACGGTGCTGGCGCTCCGTGACGGTGTCATCCCGCCGACCCTCAACTACGAGACCCCCGATCCTGAGATCGATCTCGATGTTGTTGCGGGCGAGCCTCGTTATGGCGACTACCAGTACGCCATCAACAACTCGTTCGGTTTCGGTGGCCACAATGTGGCATTGGCGTTCGGACGTTACTGAGGATCGTTACCGGGGATTCAGAGGAGAGTCCTCGGCAGGAATGTGGATGTGGCAGTAAGAGGTGGGGAACAGCGTGACTGGGCTCTCAACGGGGAACGGTCTTCCCAACGTGGTCGTCACTGGCGTAGCCATGACGACCGCGTTGGCGACCGACGCAGATACGACGTGGAAAAAGCTGCTGGCGGGTGAAAGCGGCATCCGGACACTCGAAGACGATTTCATCGAGATGTACGACCTGCCGGTACGCATCGGCGGCCATCTGCTCGAGGACTTCGACAGCGAGCTGAACCGGGTCGAACTGCGTCGCCTGTCCTATCTGCAGAAGATGTCGACGGTCATCGGCCGTCGGGTATGGGAGAACGCAGGCTCCCCCGAAGTCGACCCCAAGCGTCTGATGGTCTCCATCGGCACCGGTCTGGGATCGGCCGAGGAACTCGTCTTCGCCTACGACGGCATGCGGGCCAAGGGCCTGCGGGCGGTCTCACCGTTGGTGGTGCAGATGTACATGCCCAACGGCGCGGCCGCTGCCGTCGGACTCGAACGCAAGGCCAAAGCCGGTGTCAGCACCGTCATCTCGGCCTGCGCATCGGGTTCGGAGGGCATCGCCAACGCCTGGCGCAACATCGTGCTCGGCGAGGCCGACATCGCCATCTGCGGTGGTGTCGAGACGAAGATCGAAGCGGTGCCGATCGCAGGCTTCGCCCAGATGCGCATCGTGCTCTCCAACACCAACGATGACCCGGCCGGCGCCTGCCGGCCGTTCGACCGGGACCGCAACGGTTTCGTGTTCGGCGAGGGCGGCGCGATGATGGTCATCGAGACCGAAGAGCACGCCAAGGCGCGCGGTGCCAACATCCTGGCCCGCATCATGGGTGCCAGCGTCACCTCCGACGGGTTCCACATCGTGGCGCCGGACCCCAACGGTGAGCAGGCCGGGTACGCGATGTCGCGGTCCCTCCAGCTCGCCGGCCTGCAGCCCAGCGATATCGACCACATCAACGCCCACGCGACCGGCACCAGTGTCGGTGACGTCGCCGAGGGCGTGGCGATCAACAATGCGATGAAGGGCCACAAGCCCGCGGTGTACGCGCCGAAGTCGGCGCTGGGTCACTCCGTGGGCGCTGTCGGCGCGGTGGAGTCCATTCTCACAGTGTTCGCCTTGCGCGACGGGATCATCCCCCCGACGCTTAACCTTAAGAATCTGGATCCCGAGATCGACCTGGACGTGGTGGCTGGCGAGCCCCGTACCGGTGACTACAAGTACGCGATCAACAACTCGTTCGGATTCGGTGGGCACAATGTGGCGCTCACCTTCGGAAAGTACTGACAGAAGTACCGAAGGCGCCGGTCACCATTCCGACGCGTAATGAGGAGGACTGGATGACCACTATGGCTCCCGAGGCAGCAGCTGAGTCGCTCGACCCGCGCGACCCACTGCTCCGGTTGAAGATGTTCTTCGACGACGGCAGCGTGTCCGTGCTGCACGAGCGTGACAAGTCCGGTGTGCTGGCCGCCTCCGGCACCGTCAACGGCGTGAAGACCGTCGCGTTCTGCACCGACGGCACCGTCATGGGTGGCGCGATGGGCGTCGAGGGTTGCGCGCACATCGTCAACGCCTATGACGTCGCCATCGAGGAGCAGAGCCCGATCGTCGGCATCTGGCACTCGGGTGGCGCGCGCCTGGCCGAAGGCGTCAAGGCCCTGCACGCGGTCGGACTGGTCTTCGAGGCCATGATCCGTGCCTCCGGGTATGTCCCGCAGATCTCGATCGTCGTCGGCTTCGCCGCCGGTGGCGCCGCCTACGGCCCCGCGCTGACCGATGTCATCGTGATGGCGCCGGACAGCAAGGTCTTCGTCACCGGGCCCGATGTGGTGCGCAGCGTGACCGGCGAGGACGTCGACATGGTGTCCCTCGGCGGCCCGGAAGCCCACCACAAGAAGTCCGGTGTCTGCCATATCGTCGCCGATGGCGAGCTCGACGCCTACGAGCGCGGCCGCCGCCTCGTCGGGCTGTTCTGCCAGCAGGGTCACTTCGACCGCAGCAAGGCCGAGGCCGGCGACACCGACCTCAAAGCCCTGATGCCCGAGTCCGCGCGCCGCGCCTACGACGTGCACCCGATCGTCGAGGCACTGCTGGACAAGGACACCCACTTCGAGGAGTTCCAGTCCCGCTGGGCGCCGTCCATCGTGGTCGGCCTGGGCCGACTGGCCGGTCGCACCGTCGGCGTCATCGCCAACAACCCGCTGCGCCTCGGYGGCTGCCTGAACTCCGAGAGCGCCGAGAAGTCGGCGCGCTTCGTGCGCCTGTGCGACGCGTTCGGCATCCCGCTGGTCGTCGTCGTCGACGTCCCGGGCTACCTGCCCGGTGTCGACCAGGAGTGGGGCGGCGTGGTGCGCCGCGGCGCGAAGCTGCTGCACGCGTTCGGTGAGGCCACCGTTCCGCGCGTCACGCTGGTCACCCGCAAGATCTACGGCGGTGCCTACATCGCGATGAACTCGCGGTCACTCGGTGCCACCAAGGTCTTCGCCTGGCCGGACGCCGAGGTCGCCGTCATGGGCGCCAAGGCCGCGGTCGGCATCCTGCACAAGCGCAAGTTGGCCGCCGCCGCCGACGACGAGCGCGAGGCCCTGCACGAGGAGCTGGCCGCCGAGCACGAGCGGATCGCCGGTGGCGTGGACAGCGCCATCGAGATCGGCGTGGTGGACGCGAAGATCGATCCCGCCCACACCCGCAGCGTGATCACCCAGGCGCTGGCCGAGGCGCCCGCACGACGCGGCCGCCACAAGAACATCCCGCTGTAACCCGTATTTCCCGCGAAACTGTATTCCAGAAGGCCCTCACTCGTCATTCGCCTTCTGGAATACAGTTTCGGCGTTTCAGACGTGCCTAGCGCGCGGCGGCCCGGTAGGCCGACGGTGTCACACCGACCCGCTGTTTGAACGTCGTCGCGAAATGGCTCGGCGTTGAGAAGCCGACGCTCATGCTGATCTCGGTGATCGACGCGACGCTGGCCGAAAGCAGCGTCTTGGCCCGGTTGATGCGGCGTTCGATCAGGTACTGGTGCGGTGTGGTGCCGAAGGCAGCCGCGAATGCGCGGATGAAGTCGGCGGGAGCCATTTCCGCGAAGTCGGCCATCGACGCCAGGGTGATGTCGGCGTCAAGACTTGTCTCCAGATGCTCGACCAACGCATTTTTTGTCGAGGCATCCAGATCTCGCGGCGATCGGGCGCAGGCGCCTTCTGCGGTGTAGCTGTCGACGATGTGCAGCCGGACAGTCTCGGCGATGCTGTCCCGCATCAGGCGCGACATCGCATCGTGACGATCGGCCAACCCGGCGAGCCTGTCGGTCAATCGGTGCAGGAACGGGTCGAGCTGCCCTATTCGAGGCGTCAACTGCCTGCTCGGCAAAGCTGTTGCGGGAAAAGCAATTTCGCAAAATCCCACGGTATCGCCAGTGGCCAGTGCCGCGTATCGGTGGTCAGCCGGTATCACCCATACGTCGCCGACGCGCGGCAGAATCCGCCCGGTCGGGCCGGAGGTGAACTCACTCTCCATCGATTTCAGCCGGCCGTCACGATGCACGACCAGCACATGGTGTCCCTCGGAAAAGCACCAGTCGGTGGGCGTCGCTATGCGTTCGGATACAAAGGAAAAGTTCATGCCCTGGGCCGCGAGACCACGGCGGGCGAGCACCGTTCGCGGCGTCCTGGGTCGTTCCCCCTGCCAAACCCGCATGAACTCTCCCCCGGTGGATGTTTTCCGCAACCACCATAGTTTTTTCGAAGGCGTCCGGCACCTCCACGGCCTTAGCCTCGGGCAAACAATTCAGGAGGGTCGATGACAAGTCCGGGCCGCACCATCGCGGGTAAGAATGTGCTGATCGCCGGCGGTGCGAAGAATCTGGGGGGCCTGATCTCCCGTGACCTGGCCGAGCAGGGCGCCACGGCGGTTGCCGTGCATTACAACAGCGAGGGCAGCAGAGCAGCCGCCCACGAGACCGCCGCTGCTGTGCGGGCCTTTGGCGCGGAGGCGTTTCTGCTCCAGGGCGACCTGACCACCGCGGCAGCGGTCACCCAGTTGTGGACCGATGCCAAAGGCGCGATGGGCAGCGTTGATATCGCCATCAACACCACCGGCATGGTGATCAAGAAGCCGTTCGGGGATATCGCCGAGGACGATTTCGACAAGATCTTCGCCATCAACGCCAAGACGGCGTTCTTCTTCATGCAGGAGGCTGGCAAACACCTGGCGGACGGCGGGAAGCTCACGACCGTTGTTACATCCCTGCTCGGCGCCTTCACCGGCCTGTACTCCATCTACGCCGGATCAAAGGCCCCCGTGGAGCACTTCACACGGGCAGCGTCCAAGGAATTCGGCCCACGCGGTATCTCAGTGACAGCCATTGCGCCGGGTCCGATGGAGACACCGTTCTTCTACGGTCAGGAAAGCACAGAGTCGGCCGAGTACAACCAGAATGCTGCCGACCTGTCGAAGTTCACCTCGACGGGTCTGACCGATCCGGCCGATATCGTTCCGCTAGTACGCTTCCTGGTCGGCGAGGGCTGGTGGATCACCGGCCAGACCATTCTGGCCAATGGCGGCTATACGACCAAGTAGCGCTCAGACGAATTCCGCGGCCGCGGCTTCGGCACGCCCGCGGTCGTCGGCCACCAGGCCGATCCGGGTGCGGCGGTCCAGGATGTCCTCGGCGCTCAACGCGCCTTCATGGGTCACCGCGTACTCGAATTCGGCGCGGATGACATCGATTCCCTCGGCGACCGGCTCGGTGGGCCGGTCGCAGGTGGCCCGGGCGATGACGTTGGGGGCCTCGGCGCCGTAGCGCGCCACCAGTGAGGACGGCATGTCCGACGGCGCCCGGGGGGTGGCGACCGGATTGGCGGGCGCACCCACCAACGGCAGGTTGCGGGTGCGGCATTCGGTGGCGGCCAGCCCGCGCAGCGCCACCGCGCGGTCCACCACGTCCTCGGCCATGTAGCGGTATTCGGTGAGCTTGCCGCCGATCACGCTGATCACGCCGTGGGGTGATTCGGTCACCGCGTGCTCACGGGACACGTCGGCGGTGTGCCCGCCGGATTCGATGAGCGGCCGCAGCCCGGCGTAGGACCCACGGACATCGGCCTGCGTCAGCGCGGTGTCCAGTGCGGTGTTCACGGTGTCGAGCAGGAAGGACACCTCGGCCTGCGTCGGTTGCGGCACATCGGGAATCGGCCCGGGTGCGTCCTCGTCGGTCACGCCCAGGTACACCCGGCCCAACTGCTCGGGCATCGCGAAGACGAACCGGTTGAGCTCCCCCGGTATCGGGATGGTCAGTGCCGCAGTGGGATTGCCGAAGGTGGCCGCGTCGAAGACCAGGTGGGTGCCGCGGCTGGGCCGCAGCCGGATCGACGGGTCCACCTCCCCCGCCCACACACCGGAGGCGTTGATCACCGCGCGGGCGCGCACGTCCACCGATTCACCGGTGAGCTCGTCGACCAGGCGAACCGAATCACCCTGGGCGCCATGGGCGGAAACCCGGGTCAACACCGTGGCTCCGTTTTGGGCGGCGGTGCGGGCCACCGCGGTGACCAACCGGGCGTCATCGATCAGCTGACCGTCGTAGGCCAGGAAGGCGCCGTCGAGTCCGTCACGGCGCACCGTCGGCGCCAGCTCCACCGCGCGGGCGGCATCGACCCGGCGTGACCGCGGGAGCGTCTTGACCGAGGTCCCCGCCAATCGGCGTAGCCCGTCGCCGGCCACGAACCCGACCCGGACCAGAGCGCGGGAGGCCCGGTTCATACCGGGTAGCAACGGAACCAGCTGCGGCATGGCGGATACCAGGTGAGGTGCGTTGCGGGTCATCAGGATTCCGCGTTCGATGGCGCTGCGGCGGGCGATGCCGACATTGCCGGTGGCCAGGTAGCGCAGCCCGCCGTGCACGAGTTTGGAACTCCAGCGGCTGGTGCCGAACGCCAGATCGTGTTTCTCCACCAGGACTACCCGCAGCCCGCGGGTCGCTGCGTCCAGGGCGATGCCGGTGCCGGTGATCCCGCCGCCGATGACCAGGACATCGACGGGCCCGCCGTCTGCGAGGGCAGTGAGTTCGGCGCTGCGGCGCTCGCGGTTGAGGGCGCTGTCCTCGATGGGTGCAGGGTTCATGGCTGCAGGTATCCGTTCAGGGCGTGGGCGAGTTCGGCGGCCAGATCGGCGGCGCCCAGGATGGGCTCGACCATCTGCGCGGACTGCACGGTCGACTGGGTGATGAGCAGGCACATCGCGGCCAGCCGGCGTGGATCGCCGGCACGCACGCTGCCGTGCTCCTGGGCCAGTTCGATCTGACCGGCGGTGGCATCGATGAGGATCTGTTGGCTGGTGCCCAGCCGTTCGGCGATGTAGACCATCGCCAGTTCGGGGGCGCTGTGCAGCACCGACATCACGATCTCGTCGTGCTGCAGGCGTTCGGCGACCGCGACGATGCGGGCGACCAGCGCCTCCCGGCCGACCTCGCGGTCACCGGCGTCGTCGAGTACGCGGGTCACCCGGGAGGTGAGCAGGGCGGCCAGGATCGATGGCGTGTCCGGCCAGCGCCGGTAGACCGTCGGGCGGCTGACGCCGGCGCGACGGGCGATCTCGGCCAGAGTGACCCGGTCGATGCCGTAGGCGAGCACGCAGGCAGCGGCGGCATCGAGGATCCGATCGCCGAGCGACTCATCGTTACYGATTGACATGATATGTAATACTGTAACGCATGACGCCCGTTGATGCCGCCCTGCAACCCCCGATGAAGTGGAATGCCTGGGGAGACCCGCGGGCCGCCAAGCCACTCTCCGACGGCATCAAGGCGCTCCTGCAGCAGGCGCTGGGTATCGACGGCCCGGCCACCCCCGAACTGGCGATCACCGAGGTCCGGGTGCGCCCCTCGGCACTGACCGACGCGGACCGCGCAGCGCTGGAAGCCGTTGTCGGAGCCCAGTTCTGCCGCACCGACGACACCAGCAGGCTGCTGCGGGCCGGTGGCAAGTCCACCCCGGACCTGTTGCGCCGCAAGGATACCGGTGTGCAGGATGCTCCGGATGCGGTGCTGCTTCCCGGCGGGGAGGATGACATCGTCGAACTGCTGCGCGTCTGTTCCGAGCGCCGGATCGCCGTCGTCCCGTTCGGCGGCGGCACCACCGTGGTCGGCGGCGTCGACCCCGAACGTGGCGGATTCGCCTCGGTCATCTCGCTGGACCTGCGACGCCTGGACGCGCTGCACAGCCTCGACACGGAATCCGGCGAGGCCGAACTCGGTGCCGGTGTCACCGGCCCCCGCGCCGAGGAATTGCTCGGCGCACAAGGCTTCTCACTCGGGCACTTCCCGCAGAGTTTCCAGTTCGCCACGATCGGCGGGTTCGCCGCCACCCGGTCCTCGGGACAGGATTCCGCCGGTTACGGCAGATTTGACGACATGGTCCGCGGGCTGCGCGTGGTGACACCGGCCGGCGTGCTCGACCTGGGCCGCGCGCCGGCCTCGGCAGCCGGCCCCGATCTGCGCCAGCTCATCGTCGGCTCCGAGGGCGTGTTCGGCATCATCACCAGTGTGCGGGTCCGGGTGCATCCGGTGTCCGAGTCCACCCGCTACGAGGCCTGGTCGTTCCCCGATTTCGCCACCGGCGCAGCCGCTTTGCGTGCCGTCATCCAGACCGGCACCGGACCGACGGTGCTCCGGCTCTCCGACGAGGCCGAAACCGGCGTCAACCTGGCGACCACCGAGAGCATCGGCGAGCAGACCATCACCGGCGGCTGCCTGGCTATCACCGTGTTCGAGGGGACCGCGGCCCACACCGAGAGCCGCCACGCCGAGACCGCCGCGCTGCTGCGGGCCAACGGCGCCACCTCCCTGGGTGAAGCACCGGCCAAGGGGTGGGAACACGGCCGCTTCGGGGCTCCGTACCTGCGGGATTCGCTGCTGGCGGCCGGCGCACTGTGCGAAACCCTGGAAACCGCGACCAACTGGTCCAACATMCCCGCGCTCAAGGCCGCCGTCACCGCGGCGTTGTCCGAGTCACTCGGGCAGGCACTGGTGATGTGCCATATTTCGCATGTGTACCCCACCGGAGCGTCGCTGTACTTCACCGTCGTCGCCGCCCAGCAGGGTGACCCGATCGAGCAGTGGCGCCGCGCCAAGGCCGCCGCCTCGGACGCCATGGTGCGCACCGGGGCCACCATCACCCACCACCACGCCGTCGGCGCCGATCACCGGCCGTGGATGCCGGCCGAGATCGGCGATCTCGGCGTGGAGATCCTGCGATCGGTCAAGTCGACCCTGGATCCGGCCGGGATCCTCAACCCCGGCAAGCTGATTCCGTGATCAACCGGGTCACCGTCCTGACCAACCCGGCGTCGGGGCACGGCAGCGCACCGCACGCCGCGGAGCGGGCCATCACCCAGCTGCACCGGCGCGGCGTCGATGTGGTGGCCATCGCGGGCCGTGACTCCGCACATGCGCGCCAGCTCGTCGAGGGTGCGCTGGAACGCGGCATGGACGCGCTCGTCGTCGTCGGCGGTGACGGGATCATCTCGCTGGCGTTGCAGGTGCTCGCCCAGACCGACATCCCGTTGGGCATCGTCCCGGCGGGTACCGGCAACGACCACGCCCGCGAGTTCGGTATCCCGGCAAAGGATCCCGCGGCCGCCGCCGACGTGATCGCCGACGGCAACATCAGCGAGATCGACCTGGGCCGGATCTCCGGTGCCGACGGCACCGACCGCTGGTTCGGCACCGTGATGGCCGCCGGGTTCGATTCGCTGGTCACCGACCGCACCAACCGGATGACCTGGCCGCACGGCCGGATGCGCTACAACCTGGCCATGGTGGCCGAGATCTCGAAGCTGCGGCTGCTGCCGTTCCGGCTGTCGTTCGACGGTGGTGAGGAACTCGTCACCGAGCTCACCCTGGCCGCATTCGGCAACACCAGGAGCTACGGCGGGGGCATGAAGATCTGTCCGGGCGCGGACCCGCGGGACGGCCTGCTCGACGCGACGATGGTGGCCTCGGCGTCACGGACCAGGCTGATCCGGCTGTTCCCCACCGTGTTCAAGGGCACCCATGTCGATCTCGACGAGGTGCGCACGGCGCGGGCGACGACGATCACCGTCGACTGCCCGGGCATCAACGCCTATGCCGACGGCGAGTACGTGTGCCCGCTGCCCGTCACCGTGACCGCGGTACCGGGCGCGCTGAAGATCCTCACGCCCTAGCATCGAGCCGTGGACTGGGAGTTCGACGGTGCGGTGTTCCAGTGGCGTGGCCCGGCACCCTATTTCTTCGTCGAGACGCCGCCCGAGGTCGACGATTTCCTGCGCGCGCACCTCGGTGAGCTGACTTACGGGTGGGGCGTCATCCCGGCCCGGGTGGGCATCGGTGCCACCGAGGTGACGACATCGCTGATCCCGAAAGACGATGTGTACCTGGTGCCGCTGAAGGTGGCGCTGCGCCGGCCCGAAGGTATCGACGACGGCGACACCGTGCGGGTGCGGCTGAGCGTCGGGGGTTAGCCGACGCCCCTGTTCAGCCAGGTGACCTCGCCGGTGTCGCCACCGCCGCGGTAGGGCTCCAGCGATTCGTCCCAGGCCGTGCCGAGCACCGAGTCCAGATCGGCGGCCAGCGCGTCGGCGCCGGAGGCCATCAGGGAACGGAGCCGCTGCTCGCCGACCATCACGTCCCCGTTGGCGCTCATCGCGCCGCTCCACAGACCGAGTTGCGGGGTGTGGCACCAGCGGTGTCCGTCCACGCCCTCACTGGGATCCTCGGTCACCTCGAAGCGCAGCACCGACCACGACCGCAAGGCGTTGGCCAACTGCGCGCCGGTACCCACC